>CAVKZO010000036.1:0-14816 GCA_963661135.1 Lachnospiraceae bacterium
GACATCTCCTTCTATAAAGTTTGGTTAACTTAATTATAGACAAGATGTCTTTTTTATTTAATTAATTTTGTCTCACATCATTTGATATTAAACAAAATATTATGTATTCATAAAATTAAACTATACTTTTGTAAAAGTATAATATTTACAATTTTGCTTAACTTTTAAATTAAAAATGATATAATTTTTATACATATGACTTGGGAAGAATTTTGGACAAATTTTGGGAATTTCTTTAAAAATATAGGCAATCAACTATATGAATTTTGGATCAGCCCAAAAGACGATTCAAAAACTCCATATTTAGCTACATTTTTATTTGCTTTAGTAGTATTGGTTTTAGGCATTTTATTGATTAAGTTGATAACTAGAATTTTACGTAAAGCATTTAAATTAGGTAAAAAGAAATTCGTTAAAGATAGAACGATCAAAAATTTTGCAATCAACACGATTAAAGTTATTTTATACATAATTCTTTTAATTTTATTTTTAAGAATTTTAGGAATGGAACTCACTGGAATTTCAACGATATTCTCAAGCGCGATTTTAGCTATTGGATTATCCTTACAAGATGTTGTTGGAAACTTTGCTAGTGGCATCATTATTTTAACAAGTAAACCATTTGTAGCAGGAGATTACGTCTCGTTCCCTGGACAAGATGTTGAAGGTACTGTTAAAGATGTTAAATTTCTAACTACAATTTTAGAAACTTACGATAGACAAACAATCGTTATTCCAAATAAAAACGTCACAAATAACGATGTTGTAAATTATTCTACGAATCCTATTAGAAGAATTGTTATTTCTTTAGGAATAAATAGTGATGGTGACTTTGATATATTAAAGAAAGAATTAATTGAAATAGGTAAAAAGGATCCTAGATGCTTAAAAGATCCTGAACCAAGCGTATTTATTACAGATTATTCAGATAATATATTTACAGTGAGCTTTAGAGCATATGTTCCATCTGATTTATATTGGGATGTCTTATTTGATTTAAACGAAAATATCTTCAAGATGATAAAAGAAAAAGAGATCGAACTCGGTATTAAAAAAATTGCTTTATTATCCGAAAAAGAAAGAGAAGACGCTTTACTTTCTAATAAGGTAGTGAAGAAAAAAGGAGGTAAAAAATAATTATGTTTAAAACTAAGAAAAGTATATTTATTTTTTATTGTGTCCTCGCTTGTATTTTAAGCGGTGTTTCTTGTATCGGATTTATTTGGAATATTTGGGAGATTCCAACAACAGTTATATGTTCTTCAATTATGATGATACCACATTTAGCAGTCTGCTTCTTTTACGCTAATAAACCAGTTGATGATAACTTATCTAAAAAAGATTTAAGAATGTATCTTCTTATTGCTTTTAGAGGATTATTCACTGTGTTAGCAATCGTTTTACCTGCTATTTTAATCGGATTGATTCCAAATCCAACCTTAACTGAAATGATTGGAAAATATAGATATTTATTAGTATTTATTTCAATAGTACCAATCGCGATTTCGTTGTCTTTCTTTTATTTAGGGAGTTCTAAAAAATGATTAGAATCAATTGTTTAACTTCTTTAGAAGATAGTTTATCAGGAATGGTAAAATTCGATTTCGAACACGCTTTTGTTCCTGAAGTTTTTTCATCTATTTTAGTAGTTATATTTTTATGCATTTTAACTCTTGTAATATATTTTAAAGCAAAAAAAGCTTTAAAGGATCCACTTAAAACTCCAAAAGGAATATTAAATATCGCTTGTATAGGAGTAGAGAAAGCAGAAGGCTTTGTCGTATCGATTATGGGAGAAAAAAATATAGGATTTACTGCTTATATTATCCCTTTAATGTGTTATGTATTTTTCTGTTTTATCTTTGGATTAACTGGATTAGCATCTCCAATGACTTATTATGGTGTACCTTTATCACTAGCTTTAGTTACATTTATTATGATTCACGCTCAAGCTGTTAAAACAAATCACTGGGGATATTTTAAAAGATATATCGATCCAATCCCTGTATTTTTGCCAATTAACTTAGTCACTATGTGGGCTCCTTTATTATCGATGAGTTTACGTATGTTTGGAAATGCTTTGAGTGGATTCTGTATTATGGGGTTATTATATTTTGGTTTAGAGAGCCTTTCATCTCAAGTTTTAACAGGTGTCATGCCTAATACAACTAGCGATATCGGCCCAAGTGCATTGCTGTTTGCTCCTATAGCAACACCAATATTGCACGCTTACTTTGATCTTTTTTCAGGTTTTATACAAACCCTTGTCTTCTCTATGTTAACAATGATTAACATACTTCAAGAACAAGCGGAAGAACCTGATGAAATGATAGATAGAGCTTTTAATCAATAAGGAGGAATTTTATGAGTTTATTGATGAATTTATTTACACAGCTCCCAATGTTAATCAACGCTTCAACTGGTGCTACTGACAATGGTATGGTCTTTATCGGTATCGGTCTTTGTGCGTTATGTATGGGATGTTCAGGTCTTGGTGAAGGTTTAGTTTGCGCTAAAACTGTCGAAGGTATGTCTAGAAATCCTGAAATGTATGGAAAACTTAGAACTGCGATGATTCTTGGATGTGCATTGACTGAAACAACTGCAATCTACGGTCTTGTCGTTATTATTTTAATGTTATTCGTCGCTTAATAAGGAGATATATGAAAAAAAGAATTTCTAAAAAAATACCTATTTTTGGAGTGATTCTTTTATGTTGTGTCTTTCTTACAAGTTGTGAGCCAATAAGCGGAGAAGATATTACTAATAAATTATTCCCTAATGTCTGGGCGATGCTCGCTCAACTTTTAGCGTTTTTAATTTTAGTAATAATGATGATATTTTTGCTTTATAAACCTATTAAACAATTATTAAATAAAAGAAAAGAAATTTTAGATAACGAAGTTAAAGAGACTTTAAAAAATAAAAACGAAGCTATCGCTAATAATGAAGAATCTTTAAAAAATATTTCTAAAAGTAAAGATGATGCTAATAAAATAATCTTACAAGCTAAAGAAAAAGCCGAAAAAGAGAAAGATGAAATTATTTCTGGAGCTAAAAAAGAAGCTAAAGAAATAATCGACAATGCATCTATCGAAGTTGATAAGGCTAAAGAGAAAGCGAAAGTGGAAATCAAAGATGAAATCGTTGATACAGCGATTTTAGTCAGTAAAGAAGTTTTAAAAAGAGAAGTTAAAAAGGACGATAACGATAAGATCGTCGATGACTTCATAAAAGAATTAGATTCAATTAAAAAGGATAAATAACGATGGATAACACACTTTCAAACCGTTATGCATTTGCTTTACTTGAAGTGGCAAAGGAAAACAATAGAGTTGAAGATTATAGAAAGGATATAATCACAATCTATGAATCTTTAAAAGAAAACGAAAACTTTGCTAAACTTTTGGCTGCGACAAATATCGATAAAGAAGAAAGATATAAAATAATAGAATCTGTATTTAAAGATTTTGATACTGAAATTGTTAATTATGTAAAAATTATCGTTAAGAATAATCGTGCATATTATTTAACAAAAATTTTAAAAGAGACGATATATAGATTTGATGATTATTTAAATATCGAAGAGGGCAAGTTGATAAGCGCTATGGAAATGAGCGATGATCAGGTTGAAAAGATAGTGGAAGCACTTGAATCTACTTTAAATAAGAGAGTGTCTTTAAAAAGAATCGTGGATCCTTCATTGATTGGTGGATTTAAAGTTATGTTAAAAAATGATATTTATGACGCTACAGTTTTAAGAAAAGTTCATAATATCAAAAAGAAGTTGTTAAATAAGGAGGATGTTGCTTAATATGGAAATAAAGGTTAGCGAAATTAGCTCTTTAATCGCAAAAGAGATTAAAGATTTTAAAAAAGAAATTGATTACAGTAACGATGTTGGAACAGTTGTTACAATTGGTGATGGTATCGCTCTTTTATATGGATTAGATAAAGCTATGTTAGGTGAGCTTTTGCTTTTCCCAAACAATGTTTACGGAATGGTTATGAATCTTGAAGAAGATTCTGTAGGTGTTGTTATATTAGGAGATGACTCTTTAATTAAAGAAGGTGATATCGTTAAAAGAACTAACAAAGTCGTTGAAGTACCAACTGGTGATTGTATGTTAGGAAGAGTTTTAAATGCTTTGGGACAACCAATTGATGGAAAAGGCGAAATAAAATATACATCGACTTCACCTATTGAAAGATTAGCTCCTTCGATCATGTCTAGAGAATCTGTCAATTCACCTTTAGAAACAGGTATTAAATGTATCGATAGTGTCATTCCTATCGGAAAAGGACAACGTGAGCTCATCATCGGTGATAGACAAACTGGTAAAACAGCTATCGCAATCGATGCGATTATCAATCAAAAAGGTAAAAACGTCAATTGTATTTATGTTGCGGTTGGTCAAAAAAATAGTAGTGTCGCTAAAATCGTAGATAAATTAACTCAATTTGGTTGCATGGATTATACAGTTGTAATTAACGCTAGTGCATCTGAATCTTCTCCAATGTTATATATCGCTCCATTTAGTGGCGTTACAATCGCAGAAGAATGGGCAAAACAAGGAAAAGATGTCTTGATTGTTTTTGATGATTTAAGTAAACACGCAGTAGCTTATCGTGCATTGTCTTTATTATTAAAGAGAAGCCCAGGTAGAGAAGCATATCCTGGTGATATTTTCTATTTACATTCAAGATTATTAGAAAGATGTGCAAAATTAAATAAAGAACACGGCGGAGGTTCAATAACTGCATTACCAATCATTGAAACTCAAGCTGGAGATATTAGTGCATATATTCCAACAAACGTCATCTCAATTACAGATGGACAAATATTCTTATCTACAGACTTATTTAATAGAGGACAAAGACCTGCAATCGATACAGGACTTTCTGTATCTCGTGTTGGAAGTGCTGCTCAATATAAAGCAATGAAAAAAGTTTCTAGCTCATTAAAGATGTCTTTAGCAAATTATAGTGAACTTCAATCCTTCACTCAATTTGGTAGTGATATCGATGAAGCTACTAAAAAGATTATTCATCATGGTGATATCATGATGGAAGTTTTAAAGCAACCTCAATACACCCCATATTCATTCGTTAAGGAAACTATAGAGTTTTTTGCTAGTAAATATGGATATTTAGATCAATTAGAAAAAGAAGAAGTAAATGAATTTTTATCTTCGCTTCATGAATATATCGAAAACTTCTATCCTCAAGTTATCGATAATTTAAATAAGAAACATGATTTAGATGATAAAGATATCGAACAATTAAAAACTATTATAGAAACATTTATTAAAGAAAGAGATCTTAAATAATGGGACAAAGTTTAAATAATATAAAAAGAAGAATCAACACAGTAAATTCGACTAGAAAAATTACTAGTGCTATGAAGCTAGTTAGTAATGTAAAAACTAGACGTTTTATGCGTGAATTAGAAAATCATAAAGAATACGTTACTGAAACTAAAACTATTTTAAATGATTCTTTATATTATTTAAGTGATGAAGAATTAAAATCTATCAATCCTTTATTAACTACGTTTCCTAACGGAAATAAAAGATTAGTTATCATTGTAACTAGCTCATTAGGACTTTGTGGAGGCTACAATAATGATGTATATAAATTCTATAGTAATTTCTATAAAGATGGTGATGAAGTCATTACTATCGGTGAAAAAGGATTAATAGAATATAAAAAGAAAAAGAAATTAGTGATTTACGATAAATATTCTCATCTTTTAGATAAATTAGAATTAAGCGACTTAAAGTTATTTATCAATTATATTGATGATTTATATTTAACTGGAGAATATAGAAGCGTAGAAGTTATATATCATCGTTATATTAATTCTTTAATATCTAAAGTTGAATCGTATCAAATTTTACCTTTAGCATTTAAAGAAGAAAATAACTATGGTATTTCCCCAGTGTTTTTACCAGATAAAAAAGAAGTTATAAATACATTGATTCCGCAATATATCAATGTGACAATATATGAAAAATTTATCAGTTCATTAGTTAGCGAGTATTCTTCGAGAAGAAACGCTATGGATAACGCTGATAAAAACGCTAAGGATTTAGTTGATAAATTGAAATTAGAATACAACAAAGAAAGACAACAAAGCATCACTCAAGAGATTACTGAAGTTGTCTCTGGAAGTTTAAATAAATAGGAGGAAAACTATGAATACAAAAAGCAATAAACAAAGCGATTATGGAATTGTAATTCAAGCTGTTGGACCAATTATCGATGTTCAATTTAAAGAAGGTGAACTACCTAATATTTTAACTGCGTTAGTAGTTGATATGGGTAAAGGAAAGACATTAACTTTAGAAATTGAACAGCATATCGGTGACGACACTGTTAGAACTGTCGCTATGGGACCTACTGAAGGTATCGTTAGAGGAATGAAAGTTATCAATACTCATAATCCAATATGCGTTCCAGTCGGTGAAGAAACATTAGGCAGAATGTTTAATGTTTTAGGTAAACCAATCGATGAAAAAGATGATTCTGTATTTAATAACTCACTTAAAATGCCTATACATAGAAAACCTCCAAAATTCTCAGATCAAGAAACTAAAAGTGAAATTCTTGAAACTGGAATTAAAGTCATCGATTTATTATGTCCATACGTAAAAGGTGGAAAGGTCGGACTTTTCGGTGGAGCAGGTGTTGGTAAAACAGTTTTAATTCAAGAGTTAATTAATAATATCGCTACTGTTCAACATGGTATCTCTGTCTTTGGTGGAGTCGGAGAAAGAAGTAGAGAAGGAAACGACTTATATAACGAAATGAAAGCAACTGGCGTTTTAAATAAAACTGCATTAGTTTATGGACAAATGAACGAAGTTCCTGGCGCTAGAATGAGAGTCGCTTTAACAGCTTTAACATTAGCAGAATATTTTAGAGACACAATGCATTTAGATGTTTTATTTTTTATTGATAATATCTATAGATTTACTCAAGCAGGTAGTGAAGTTAGCGCTTTGATTGGCCGTATGCCTTCAGCTGTTGGATATCAACCAACCCTCGCTACAGAAATGGGACAATTACAAGAAAGAATCACATCTACAAAAGATGGTTCGATCACTTCAATTCAAGCAGTTTACGTTCCTGCTGACGACTTAACTGACCCAGCTCCTGCTACGACATTCTCTCATCTTGACGCAAAGACTGTCTTAGATAGAAATACTGCAGCATTAGGTATTTATCCTGCAGTCGATCCTCTTGAATCGAGTTCGGTAATTTTGGATCCAAAAGTTATCGGTGAAGAACATTACAATGTTGCTAGGGGTGTTCAATCAATCTTACAAAGATATAAAGAATTACAAGATATTATCGCTATTTTAGGTGTTGAAGAACTTAGTGAAGACGATAAAATTATCGTCGCTAGAGCTAGAAGAATTAGAAACTTCTTATCTCAACCATTCCACGTCGCAGAAAGTTATAGTGGCTATAAAGGAAAATATGTTAAATTAAGCGATAACATCAGATCTTTTAAAGCAATTTTAAGTGGAGATTACGATAAATATCCTGAAGATGCTTTCTTATATGTAGGAACTATCGAAGATGTAGTTAAAAAAGCAGAGGGTAAAAATGAAGAATAATCAATTTATCTTTGAAATTTATTCTAGTGATGGAAAGAAAACTTCTTTAGAAATTGAAGCTTTGTATGTTAATATACCAGGATATGGAGTTCGTGGTATTTTAAAAAATCACGAAAAAATGATCGCTAATTTAAGTATTTCTACAATTTATGTTTATACAAATAACGAGAAAAAATATTTCGCTTTAAGCGGAGGAATTCTTGACGTTAAAAAAGATAAGACAATTATTTTAGCTGATGCATATGAAAGTAGAAGCGAAATCGATAAAGATAGAGCTTTGAAAGCTAAAGAAAAAGCTGAAAAAACATTGAGCGAGGTAAATAAAAAAGATATCGATTATGAACTTGCTGAATTATCTTTAAAAAAAGCTATTAATAGATTATCAATTTTATAGTAATTTATAGTAATATATTAATAAGAGGTACTTTATGAAGAATTTTATTTTTATTTCTCCACACTTCCCAGACTCTTATTATAGGTTTTGTTTAGCTTTATCCCATAGAGGGTTTAATGTTCTTGGAATTGGGGATGGCCCTTATAACGAAATTAGTGATGAATGTAAAGAAAGTTTAACTGAATATTGCTGTTGTCCTTTTATGGATAATTTTGAAAACGAAAAAAATGCAGTGCAATATTTTGTTGATAAGTATGGAAAGATTGATTATTTAGAATCAAATAATGAATATTGGCTTATAAAAGATGCTAAATTAAGAACTTTTTTCAATATTACTACAGGTGTAAACGATGTAACTGTTATTCCTTTTAGATCTAAAATTGCTCAAAAAGAGATATTTAAAGCTAACGGAATTAAAGCAGCTAGATATACTAGCGACAATACAAAAGAAGGAATTTTAAAATTTGTAGAAGAGGTTGGTTTCCCAATCTTTGCTAAACCAGATGATGGTGTTGGTGCCCAAGGCACTATGAAGATTGAAAATAAAGAAGATATCGATAAATTCTTATTTATTAAAGATAATAATAGAAAATATATTATTGAAGAATTTATCGATGGAAGTATCGTATCATTCGATGGTATCGCTAATTCAAAAAGCGAAGTAATCTTCTGTACTCAAAATATTTTTGCGGTTAATAACGATGAAATTGTCAAAAATAATCTTGATGACATGTATTATACAGATCCTTATTTAACTGATGAATTCATCGAATTAGGTAAAAAAGTTGTTAAAGCGATGAATTTAAATAAGCGTTTCTTCCATATTGAATTTTTTGAATTAAGAAAAGATTACCCACATTTAGGTAAAAAAGGAGATAGGATTCCTTTAGAAGTTAACGCTCGTCCTGCAGGAGGGTACACTCCAGACTTAATAAATTTTGCTAACAGTGTATCTTGCTATGATATTTATGCAGATTGTATCGCTTACGATGAAAATAGATTTTATATGGGACATCCTAAATATTATGCTATTTCTTCATCTAGAAGATATAAAAATAACTATTTATATTCAAAAGATGAAGTATTAGCTAAATACAGAAATAACATTTGTATGTATGGAGATTTCCCTAAAGCTTTAAGTGATGACATGGGAGATTATTATTTTGTAGCAAAATTTAAAACTAAAGATGAATTATTCGAATTTGATAAATTTGTAAGGAGTAAATATGAATAACATTTATGATGTAAACGAAAGATTTAAAAATAAAAAGATCGATGTAGATGATTTTTATGCGATTATAGAAATTTCTAAAGGATCTAAAAATAAATATGAATTTGACCACGAAACTGGTCTTTTAAATTTAGATAGAATTTTATATACTTCAACTCACTATCCAGAAAATTATGGTTTCATTCCTAATACATTAGCAGAAGATGGTGATCCACTCGACGTTTTAGTAATGTGTAGTGAAATTATCATCCCTTTAACTAGCGTAAGATGTAAAGCTATAGGAGTTGTTAAAATGATCGATGGCGGTAGTAAAGATTATAAAATTATTGCTGTACCTCTTTTTGATCCTTTATATAATTGTTTTAATGATATCGATGATTTACCACCTAACTTATTAAAGGAAGTTGAACATTTCTTTAAAGTTTATAAAACTCTTGAAGGAAAGGTGACTGAAATTAAGGCAGTTCAAGGAAAAGATAAAGCTAAAGAAGTTATAGAAAGTTGCGTCTTAGCTAATAAATAGTTAGGAAATCATATTGTTTTTGATTCTTTCTAACTTTTCTTTATAAATTATTTTATAAATTTCTAAGCCTCTATTTTTATATAAATATAAACCCCAGTAGTAATAAAGAATATCTAAAAATTCGATGAATAAAGATATTCTTTTTTTAATTAAATTTGTTAATTTGCTACCAAAATAAATTTTTAAAAACAATTCTTCTTGATTAGAATTTAGATTATTTTCACTTATAAAAGATGCTAAATCAAAATATGGATTGTTGTTAGCCCCATATTCCCAATCGATTAAGTATGTCTTTGAGTATCCAAATAATAAATTTCCTTTAACGACATCGTTGTGACATAAACATTCTTCAAGTTTTGAATATATTTCTTTAACTTTATTTACTATATTATCTTCGTATGTTTTTAAAATAAAATCTTTTTCGTCTACTTTACTTTTATATAATAATAATCTATTAAACATATCGTAAGATTTCGAAGATTTGATGTTGCTTTTATGTAGTTTTTTTAATAATTTAGCTACATTTTTAATTTCTAAATCACTAGGAGTAGAAGAATAGCTTTTAGCGTTATGAATAAATTTAGAGATTTTAATACCAGAATCACTAGAAAAATAGACAATTTTTTCACTAAAATTAAGATTTTTTATTAAATTGTATGTTTCTTCTTCAACATAATAATTTATAGATTCATCTTTATTAGGCAAAGGAATTCTTAAAACGTAAGCATCATTAATTAAAAAATTTTGATTGGAAAAACCTGAATAAATCTCTTCAATTGATTTAATATTTATATTAGTTAAGGAATAAAATATATTTTTAGCTTCTTTTTTATCGATTCGATCCATAATTAAAACCTTTTAAATTCTTTTAATAAATTAAAGATATCGTATTTGAATTCTTTAATTTCAAAAGTTTCATATTTTAAAATATTAACTTTACCTGGCATATCGGCTTTTTTAACATCTTTAATTTTAGAATATAAAACTTCTCCAACAGTATTTTTAGATAAATAAATTGCAATTTCAGAAGCAATTTCTTTTTCTTTTAAAGTAGGAGTAGTAGAAAAAATAACAACATGAGGACCATGTTTTTTATTGATATGCAAAAAATAATCATCTTTTCTTGCTAATTTAAAAGTTAAATAATCGTTTTGGATGTTGTTTTTCCCGTAACCAATTTTAGTGTCACCAACTAAAATATAATAAGGCTTAGTAGCTTTTTGGGCTGATTTTTTACTTAAATGTTTATTAATTTTTAAAATATTGTTATTCTCTAATTCCTTTATAAGCTCTAAATAATCATCTTCATTTAAAAAAGATAATTCGTTTAATATAGTTTCTAAATATTCTTTCATGTCGATTGATTCTTGAATATATTTTTCGCTTATTTGAATTGTAAGTTTTGCTTTTTTATAATTTTTATATAATTTTTGAATATTTTTATCAAAAGATAACCTATGGTCTAAATTGTAAATAACCCCATTAAATACTATCTCTTTTTTATTTTTTTCTTCTTCATAATTAGTTAAAAGATGGTCTCCTAAATCTTTATAAATAATCTTTTTTGATGCTTCATCTTTATCCTTTTTTACCTTTTCAATTTTTGTATTTAAAGATTTTATTTTTGCTTTTAAAGTTTTTTTAACATAACCATATTTTTCATCTAAAAATAATTGTTCAATCTCTTCGATATGTTTATCTTCTTTTAAAAGAATTCCTTTTTCATCAATCTCTTTTTTGATAGGTATTTCTTTAGGAGTAGTATAATTCATATTTAATAAAATTGGTCTATTAGTATCTAAATTTCTAATATGTAAAGCTTCTACAATTTTATTTTTATCAGTTAAAATTATATTTGTGTTATTTTTAAATAGTTCAAATATTAAAACATAATGCATTTTTTCGTATAAATCATTAACTTTATCAAAATGAAAAGCTACGATATTGTCGTTATTTAAAACTTCAATATTCACTAATTTAGAATTTTCAATTTTAGGTTTTATTTTATTTAAAAAATATTGTTGATTGCTGATAGTAAATTTCTTTTTATTTAATTTTAAAAATGGAAAAGTAGGATTGATAGATACAAATATTGATCCTAAGATATTTTTTGAAAACATAAACAAAAAATCAAAATTAGTCAAAGTTTGAATTTTGTTAACATAACAATTTGTAAATATGTTAGATAAGTCTTCAACTGTATTTTTTAAAAAATCTACATTGTTCATATATAAAATTATAACTTAATTGAATTGAAGAGTTAATTAAATATGTATATAATTTTACATATATGAAAAAAGGATTGTTAATTATTTTAAGTGGACCAAGCGGAGTAGGAAAAGGAACAGTTAGACCTTACCTTATGGAAAATAAAGAAATAGGTTTAACATATTCTATATCTATGACGACAAGAAACCCAAGAAATGGTGAAGTTAACGGAGTTGATTATTTCTTTGTTTCGCATGAAGAATTTCTTGATGCTATTAAAAAAAGAAAATTATTGGAGCATGCTACATTTGTTAATAATAGTTACGGAACTCCAAAAGAATATGTAGAAAAATTAAGAGAAGAAGGAAAAAATGTTTTGCTTGAAATCGATACTAACGGAGCAAAACAAGTTATGAAAAAAATGCATGGAGATGGTGAAATATCTATCTTTTTAGTCCCACCAAGCCTAGAAGAATTAGAAAAAAGAATCAGAGGAAGAAAGACTGAAACTGAAGAAACGATCAAAAAGAGATTAATAAAAGCTAAAAGAGAACTTAAAAAACAAGATTTATATAATTATGTAGTTGTTGATGATACTCCTCTTCAAGCAGCAAATGAAATTATTAATATCATTAAAAATAAACTTGATAAATGAAACTAGTTCATGTTTTAATTCAACATTCAGTTTTAAAAATAAATAATGAATTTTTATATTTTTATAATGGTGAAATTAAACCTTTTTCGAGAGTTGAAATATCTTTTAATAACCAACGTAACATATACGGATTTGTAACTAGAGTTGAAGATATTAACGGAACTATTGAAGAAATAAAGGAAAATCTAGGAATAGATATTCGTTTTATAGATAAAGTAATTGATGATGAACCAATAATTAATAATGAACTTTATTCTCTTGCTTGTAAATTAGCTGAATATTATTTCTATCCTTTAATCGGGGTAATAAAGACGATGCTTCCTCCGAGTTTAAGACCATTTAGTTATAGCAATAAAAAACCATCTATAAAATACTATGAATTTTATGAATTAAATGATGTAGATATATCTAAATCTGATTTAAATAATAATGAATTAAAAATCTTGAATAAATTTAAAGAAAATAAAATTATTTTAAAAAAAGATTTAAATAAATCTAAAGGCTTATCTAGTTTATTATTAAAAAATATAATTTCTATAAAAAAGGAAGAAAAATATTCTTTTAATCTTTTAAAAATTTTTGATTATGAAGTAAAGATAGAGTTAAATGATGAACAAAAAAATGCATATAATCAAATAGTTAATGGAGATGATATGGTCTATCTTCTTAATGGTGTTACAGGTAGTGGAAAAACTGAAATATACATTAAACTTGTCGAAGAAAATTTAAAGAAAAACAAAACATCTCTTGTGTTGGTACCAGAAATCGGATTAACTCCTTTGATGATTTCTAGATTTTTATCATATTTTAATAAGGATTTAATAGGGGTTTTACATTCTGGATTAAGCGATGGAGAAAGATATGATGAATATCGAAAAATAAAAGATGGTAAAACTAAAATTGTAATCGGAACAAGAAGTTCGATATTTTCACCTTTATCTAATTTAGGATTAATAATAATCGATGAAGAACATGATGAAAGTTATAAACAAACTAGCGAATTGATGTATAACGCGATTGATGTAGCTTTATTTAGAGCGAAAGATGAAAGTGCTAAAGTTGTTTTGGGAAGTGCAACTCCATCGATTGAATCGATGAGTAAAGCGAAAAAAGGAATATATAAACTTATTGAAATTAAAAATAGATTCAATAATGCTACAATGCCAAAAACTTATATTGTCGATCGTTGTGATTATAAATTATTTTCGTATTCATCGATATTTTCTTTACCTTTAATAAAAGAAATTAAAGATGCTGTAAGTAGAGATGAACAAGTTATTTTATTAATTAATAGTAAAGGTTATTCAAGAAGTTACTATTGTAGAAATTGTGGCCATACTTTTAAATGTTCTATTTGTAACACGCCTCTTTTTTATCATAAAGAAGATGATACTTTAAGATGTCATAGATGCGAATACAAGATTAAAAAACCTACTTTTTGCCCTGAGTGCAATAGTAAATATTTTGGATTTAATGGCTTTGGAATTGAAAAAGTAGAAGAAGAATTTAATAAGATATTTAAAGGAATTAAATATATTTCAATAGATGGAGATAGGATTAAAAACGATGAAAAATTATCTAATTTACTCTCTAGTTTTGATAAAAAAGATGCTAATGTTTTAATAGGAACGCAAATGGTTTGTAAAGGACACGATTTTAAAGATGTAACACTTGTTGGAATTTTGAATGCAGATACGTTATTAAATTTTCCGAATTATAAATCTTCATTCAATTGTTTCTCTTTAATTTACCAAGCAATTGGAAGAAGTGGAAGAAACTTAAAACCAGGTAAAGCTATAATTCAAACTTCACAATCATCAAATTATGCTATTAATGATGCAATTAATTTAGATTATAATTCTTTTTATAATGAAGAAGTAAAGAGGAGACTTCAATTTAAATACCCTCCTTTTTATAATCTTTTACAAATCAATATTTCATCTAAAAATGAAGAAATACTATATGAAAAAACCGCTCTTTTATCAAAAACTTTAATAAAATATAATAAAAATTTTATTGTATTAGGGCCAAGTATTATCTCTAAAAATATTATTTTAAGAAATTATTATACAACTACAGTCACTATTAAAAATAAAAATAAAAAAGAACTTACAGAAATTATATGGACAATATTAAATTCTAGTAAAAAGGATAGTTCAGTTAATATTTTAGTAGAAATC
>CAVKZO010000037.1:0-14733 GCA_963661135.1 Lachnospiraceae bacterium
AAAAAAAAGACAGTAAAAATCAAAGATATTAAGACGATGATCTTAAAAAATGGAGTTTATACTGTCTTTGATAAAGAAGATAATAAGCTAGGAACTATCAACTCAATGAATGTTGATGCAGATAAATTGTTACTACTTCTTGAAAGAAGAGGTCAAATTGAAATAAAATAATATTTTAAATATTATTTTTATATATTATGCTATAAGAACTAGGAGGTTAAATATGGCTAATTTAAAATTATCACATATATATAAGGTATATGATAACGGTCACAAAGCTGTTAATGATTTTTCAATCGATATTGCTGATAAAGAATTTATCGTATTTGTCGGTCCATCAGGATGTGGAAAATCTACAACTTTAAGAATGATTGCAGGTCTTGAAACAATCACAGCAGGTGATTTATTTATCGGTGATACTTTGGTAAACGATATGGAACCTAAAGATAGAGATATCGCGATGGTCTTCCAAAGTTACGCTTTATATCCACATATGACAGTTTATGAAAACATGGCATTCGGATTAAAGAACAGACATTTACCTGCAGATGTAATCAAAGAAAAAGTTTTAAACGCTGCAAAAATTCTTGATATCGAAGAATATCTCGATAGAAAACCAAAAGCGATGTCTGGTGGACAAAGACAACGTGTCGCTTTAGGAAGAGCTTTAGTTAGAGATCCTAAAGTATTCTTACTTGATGAACCATTAAGTAACTTGGATGCTAAATTAAGAGCTCAAATGAGAACAGAGATCACTAAACTTCATAAAAGTTTAGGAACGACATTTATTTACGTTACTCACGATCAAGTCGAAGCTATGACTATGGGTACTAGAATCGTCGTTATGAAACTTGGTTACGTTCAACAAATTGACACTCCTATGAACTTATATAACGAACCTTACAATAAGTTTGTCGCTGGATTTATCGGTTCTCCACAAATGAATTTCTTCGATGTGACTTTAACTAGAAATGGTGATTTAGTACACGTAAATTTTGCTAATGATTCTAAATTAGATTTACATTATGAAAAATTATCAAAGATTCACGACGATTACTTACATGGTGATAAAAAAGTTATCTTCGGAATAAGACCAGAACATTTAAATATATCTAGTGAAGAGACAGGATTAAAGTGCGCCGTTGAAGCTGTTGAACATTTAGGAAATGAATGCATCGTTTACGGAAAACTTAAATCCGATGTCGGTGAATTCTCACTTAAAGATGATGGAAATAATGTCATTGTTAAAGTCATCGAAGGAACTAAAGTTGAGGTTGGTGATATAATTTCATTAGTTGTAAACGAAGATAAAGTACATTTCTTTGATGGTGAAACAGAAGTTACAATCATGAAGAAGATTCCTGATTCAATTTCTACAAAAGCTAAAATTACAAATGGTGAAATTGAAATATTTGGTGAAAAAGCAGAAGCTAATGGTGTATTTAAAAATTCTATTGCTGAAAACACAGAATTTAGTGTCGAAATTTCTCCATCAAGCATCGTTAAAGGAACTACATTTAGTTTACCAGTTTTAAAAGTTGAAAAAGTTGATGATAAAAATTTAGCTCATTTAAAATGTGGTGATAGTTGTATCTTCGCTTTAGTTGATGATGATGTTAAAGAAGGTAGCAAATATAAATTTGACTTATTATATGATAAATTAAAGATTTCAATTAATGGCGAAACAACGCTAAGTCCAATTAGTAATACTGTTGAATTTGTCGGTAAATTCTCTAAAAAAGAAATTAGAGAACTCGTCGGTAAGAAAAAAGAAAGAGTATATCATTTCTATTATAATATCGGAAACTATCAAGTTGAAGCACCGGTTGAAAATGGATTTAAAATTAATTCTATCGATAAAAATGCATGTTACAAGAAAGATTATAGATATATAATCGATAGAGATAAGGTTGTAATTAATCCAGAAGAAGGTGGTTTGCAAGGTGAAGTTGTTACAATATTAGATTACGGATATAAAAAATATGCAGATGTTGTATTTAATGATACTCACGTATTATTAAATGCAGATGAAAATATGCAATTAGGTCCAATTAATATTGCATTTGAAGGAAAAGACGTCGAAGTCTACTCAACGACAATCGATATGAAAATTTGTTAATGTAGCTTATGGAGATTAAGGTTAAAGATAAAATTATCGATATTGAACCAAATTCAAAACCTTATCTTTTAAAAAGAATCGTTGCTGGATTATTCGATGTTGGTGTGTTGTTCTTTGTTTGGTTTATGTTAAATTTAGGCTTCTTTAATTCAGAATTAGCTAATACATACAATATGCACATAACTACTCAAACTAAAATTAAAGATAGTGCGATGCTAACAAGCGGGTATGGTGAGATGAAATATGTTGATGAAGATACATCGACTCAAGGTTATATCATCTATACCGAAGAAAGCACAAATAAAGAATATATAATCGTTAAAAAAAGCAATCCAACCGAAGAAGAGAAGAAGCAATATTCTAGTATTATGAATAGTAGCCAAGCCTATAAAGATGCGGTATTTGGAGCTAGTGTTCATAGATATGTTATAAGTGGTTTCTCTTGTTTACTAGCTGAAGGAATTTTCTTCTTGTTAGTTCCGTTAGTTAATAAAAGAAGAGCTACTTGTGGACAGTTGTTGATGGGTATATCTTTATATTCTATGAGATATCAAAAATATGCTCGTCGGTATCATGTATTATTTAGATTCTTATTTATTTATTTTATTGAAAGCTTATTGATATATCTATTATGTGGTATCTATACATTTATGTTAATTCCAGTTATTAGTTTAATAGTTGTGCTATTTAGTAAAAATACAAATAGAGTCATTAGGGATTACATAACTGGAACTATGTTAATTGAAGATAAATCTTACGTTCCAATTAACTAAATATTAATTAAAATCTTTTTATAAATTTATTAGGGAGGAAAAAATATGAAAAGAAAAACATTATTACTTGCTGGAAGTATCATTCTTGCAAGTGTTGGAGGATTGACAAGCTGTGGTGGAAGTAAAAAAATTACAGTTTGGGTCGGTGAAGAATCAGCAGCATTTTATCAACAAAAGTGTGATGAATTCTTAGAAGCAAATGCAGACTTTGGTTATACAATCGAAGTTAAAGGTGTCGATACTGGATCGGTAGCTGGAACAGTTATGCAAGACGCCTCAGCAGCAGCAGATATTTATACTGTCGCTCACGATAACATCGGTAAATTAGCTGCAAAGCAATGCGCTAAACCTATTACTGATACAACTTTAATCAGTCAAATTGAAAGCGATAACCCACAATCATTTAAAAATGTAATTTATTCAACATTAAATGGTAAATCATATTTATATGGTGCTCCATATATTTCTCAAGCTTTATTCTTATACTACAACAAAGATTTAGTTACTGATGAACAAGCTAAATCATTTGAAGGTCTCACAGAAGCTGCTAAAGAGGCAGGAAATAAAGGCTGGACAGTCACTGGAACTGATGGATACAATTTCTCATATACTTTACTTGCTACAAAAGTAGCAGATCATTCAACAACAGTTAAAATTTATGAAGGTGCTACTCCAGATGGTTCAACAAAAGGTACATCTTACGTTCAAGGTGATGATCAAGTAGCGTTAGTTAGATATACTCAAAGAGCAATTAAAGATGAAAGTGGATTTAAATGGGCTTCTTCAGATGGTTGGGATGCTGATTTAAGAAATAAAGGTGTTTGCGCCGTTATCGGTGGTGCATGGCATTATAACACAGCTAAAGCTGCAGTCGGTGAATCAAAATTAGGTATGGCTCTCATCCCTACAATGACTTTAACAACTGCTGATTGCGAAGGATTAACTGGCGTACAAGCTGGTGATGTTTATCGTGGTGGAACTTTTGCGGATTGTAAATGTTTCTTAATTAACGCTAAATCAGATACAAGTAAATATGCAGCTGAACAAACCTTAATTAAATATTTAACAAGTAAAGAAGTTCAAAACGAATCATTTAAAGAATGTTTAAATGTTCCTGCATATAGCGGATCAAGCGAATATATTAAATCTTTATACGACGCAAAAGGAATCACTGAAAATCAATATTTATTGGCAAGCTGTCAAACTGCTATGGCTGATTGGGGAATTCCTCAACCTTTCATCACAGGTTCTTTAAATACATATTTCTACAGTAAAAACGCACCAGACGTTCTTAAAGCTATGATCGATGGTACAGCATATCCAACAACTGGTGATAAAATCATTACTGAAACCGAAACTTTAGATGGTATTAGAAAAGGTTTATATATGATGGAATACATTTGGAATAGAGGAAGCAATCCTTCAACATTCCCTGAAACATTACCATCACAAATTTCTAAATAATAATTAAAAATTAATAATCTTTTCGTGAGTTAATTCTCACGAAAAGAAATAAAGAAAGGAGAATATATGGCTGCTTTTAAAAGAAAAACAGAAAAAAAGCCAAAAGAGAAAAAGCCTAACTTCTTCGTAAGATTCGGTTATGGATTTAAGAATTGGTTTGTAAATTTCCATAAAAGATTCGTCGACGGAAGTATTGGAACTAAACTATCTCACTTTATTTTCGGTGCTGGTAATTTCTATAATAAGCAATTTATTAAAGGCTCAATATTTTTAATATTACAAGTTGCTATTATTTTATTTATGGTTTTGTGTCCTGAGATTAACGGAACTCCTTACGGATATAAAGCTTTAATAAATTTAGGTTTAACAAATGCTACAGAAGGTGGTGACTTCGATCCAATTACTGGAGATTTAACTACTCCTACTGATTGTAAGCTTGTCATTTTGTTTGGCTTTGTTACAATTGCTATAATAATCATCTATTTCATGTTGTGGATTAAGAATATCGAATCTTCTTATAAAGCTGATATGGATAAGAAAGTTGGTAAAAAACCTTCTACATTTAAAGAAGATTTAAAAGAGTTATTAGATGGTAAATTCCATGTTTTAATGCTCACTCCAACATGTATCGCTGCTTTAATATTTACTATTTTACCTACAGTTTTCATGATAAGTTTAGCCTTCACATCATATAACGATAAGGATATGGCTGACTTAGGAACTAACCTTTTTAGTTGGACGGGAATCGATAACTTCGCTCACGTTTTTACAGGTGAAGGAAGTTTAGGTTTTGAAATTAAAAATAGATTTTTCCCAGTATTAGGATGGACGTTTATCTGGGCGATATTAGCTACTGTTACATGTTACTTTGGTGGAATTATTCTCGCTTTATTGATCAATAAAAAAGGATTGGTTGGTAAAAAAGTATTTAGAACAATATTTATTTTAACAATAGCGATTCCTCAATTTATTTCTCTTCTTGCTGTTAGAAATATTTTAGGTGAATACGGACCTATAAATTCATTGCTTCAAAATTTAGGATGGACATCTGGTCCAATCGGATTTTTAGGACTTAAAACTAGCGATAGTGAAGTTTTAGCTAAAGTTATGGTTATCGTTATCAATATGTGGTTAGGTATCCCTTATACAATGTTGATGACTAGTGGTATCTTAATGAATATTCCAGCTGATTTATATGAAGCTGCAACAGTTGATGGTGCTAGTAGAATGAAGATGTTCTTTAAAATTACATTACCTTACGTTATATTTGTCACAACTCCTTATTTGATTTCAAGCTTTGTAGGAAACATCAATTCATTTAATACGATTTATTTATTAACTGGAGGTGGACCAACTTACACTGGTTATCAAGCTGGTGGCACTGATTTATTAGTTACTTGGTTATATAAAGTTACAATCGATCAAGGTGAATATAATACTGGTGCAGTCATCGGTATCTTCACATTCATCATAACCGCTACAATAACACTTATTACTTACCGTAGAAGTAAAGCTTATAACGAGGAGGATACTTTCCAATGATAGAAAATACATTAACTAGAAAAAAGAAGTATAGAAGCCAAAAAGCTGCTAATAGAACCTCTCTTATTATAACTTACATCGTTTTAATTATAATGGCCATTATATGGCTCGTACCATTTGTTTGGATCTTGTTGTCTTCATTTAGATGTGAATATACTGCAGATGGAACATTCATCGGTACAGTCACAAGCAATTTCTTCCCAAAAGGATTAGGATTTAAAAACTACGCAGATTTATTTACTTCTACTTATTATGGTGTCGATTACGCATTCTTAAGATGGATGGGAAACACTTTATTAGTTGCAGTTTGCGATTGTGTAATCTCAACTTTCTTAGTGTTATCAGTTGCTTATTGTATGTCTAAATTAAAATTTAGATTACGTAAAACTTTTATGAATCTTGCGATGATCATCGGCTTATTCCCTGGATTCTTATCGATGATTGCGATTTATTTCTTACTTAAATCAATTGGTTTAACAGGTAACCCAGATAATCCAAGCATCTCATTATTAGGTTTAATTCTCTCTTATAGCGCTGGAGCTGGATTAGGCTTCCAAGTCGCTAAAGGATTCTTCGACGTCATTCCTAATTCCCTTGTTGAATCAGCAAAACTTGATGGATGTAGCAATTTTAAGATTTTCTTAAAGATAATCCTCCCATTATCAAAACCAATTATTATTTATCAAGCATTGATGAGTTTTACTGGACCATGGATGGACTTCATCTTCGCTAAAGTTATTATCGGTACTGGTAATCCAGAAAACTGGACTGTATCAGTTGGATTATATTCGTTATTATTTGGTGAGCATGCTGATACTAACTTATTTACTCAATTTGCAGCGGGATGTGTTGTAGTTTCAATACCAATCGTTGCGTTATTTATGTGGTTACAACGCTACTATGTTGAAGGTGTTACTGCTGGAGCTGTTAAAGGTTAATAGAATTAATTAATAAAAAAACAAAAGGTCTCTTAAAGAATTAAAAATATTTCTATAGAGACCTTTTATTTTGCTTACTAATGTCAAGATGTTTCCAATTACTTTCTTTATATATCTTCTTTCCAATCAATTTATTAAATAAATAAATTAATGATGATATTCCAATTGTTATAGCGATAAATAATATTATTACAATAACTAATCTTATAGGAGATCCATCTCCAATAAATCCATACCGATCATAATTTCCATCCAACCCTTTAGTGAAGTGGAAGTAGTAATTAACTACATAAAATATAGCGTATAATCCTACTGGTAATAATGAATATAAAGTATATTTAAATTTAATTTTAGGATCATATTCAAATACTAAATAATTGATAAGTGATAGTAGAGGTATGATTAAATGAAAGAAGAAGTTGCTTCCTAAAAAGAAAGAAAAGTATCCTCTTCCATCGAATTGAGCCACAACTCCTAAAAAGAATACTACCACAAGTAAAGTTATCGTAACTCCTACAGTAGCAGTATGTAACAACGTCTTAATAACTTGATTTAAATAATTTTTATTTTTAATTAATCCAATTAGTTGATATATACCTACAATGAATCCAACAATTCCCATAAATATATTAGATAAAACAGTAAAAAATTGTAATGAATTTAATCCGCTCACAGATAAAGTGGTGCTTTTATCAAAAAACATCATGTAAAACCACGCTGATATCATCAATGCGAATATTAAGAAATTAATAATTAAAGATGTTATATTAAATATTTTTTGTTTCATACAATTATTTTAGCAAATAAATTAAAAAACAAATAAAAAATCCTTCAAAGTGAAGGAATTTTTTTTAAAATTTGGTGCGAGAAACGGGAATCGAACCCGTATGAGTAACCCCACACGCCCCTTAAACGTGCGCGTCTACCAGTTCCGCCATTCTCGCGCATGTATAAATATATCAAATATACATTAAAAAATAAAGAAGAAATTTTACATATTCCAGATTCCAGGCCAGAATAAATTGAAACTGCCCCAAAGTAATAAGAAATATGTAGCGAGAGTTGTTAAATCCATAATGGTTGTAATAAGTGGACCAGTGACAACCGCTGGATCAAGTTTAATTTTTGAAATCAAGAATGGAAGTGATGCACCAATTATTTTAGATAGTAATATTGTTGCAAAAATTGATATAGCGACAATTCCCGACAATGTTAACCAAACCATCCATTCAGCTTCACCATTTTTAATTGGACCGAAAGTAGATGGAATATTGACGATATTTACAGCGAACATAAACATACAGAATCCGAATGTAAAGACAGCAGTTATGCTAGAAACAACTAAAGCTACTCTAAATTCTTTCCACAAGACTTTAAAGTAATCTTTCATTTCGAAATCTCCTGTAGCTAATCCTCTAATAATTAAAGTAGAAGATTGAGAACCTGAATTTCCTCCGGTATCACATAATGTAGTTAAGAAAACACTTATTGCGGTTAAAGATCCAATTAAAAATTGAAATTGATCTTGAAGGAATATCGATCCAATATTTAAAACCATCAAAACGATGAGCCAAGGGATACATTTAAAAGCTAATTTAATTACAGGAGTATCCATATATCCATCTTTTAAAGGTGCGACATTAGCCATAGCTTCGATATCTTCACTATTTTCTTTTTCGATGACATCGACGATATCATCGATTGTAATGATACCAGTTAATTTTTTATCATCATTTAATACTCCGATTGCATTTAAATCGTAACGTTTAAATATTTTAGCGACTTCTTCTTGGTCGGTATTAACATTAACCGTTTCAAAATTAGTATCAGCTACATCAATTAATTTTTCTTCTGGTTGAGCAAAGATTAAATCATCTAAATTTAAAACACCAACTAAATCAAATTTTTTATTTTTAACAAATAATGTATAAATTGTTTCAGCATTTCTTCCGATTCTTCTAATGATATCTAAAGCTTCACTGACAGTATTATAATCAAATAAAGTGATAAACTCAGTAGTCATGATGCTGCCAGCTGTATCATCTTTATACCCTAATAATTTATTGATATCATTTCTTTGATCTTTAGGAGTGTTCTTTAAAACTTTATCCACTACGTTAGCAGGCCATTCTTCTAATGAGTCAGCAAGTTCATCGTTACTGGATTCTTTAACTAAAGAAGTGACTTCTTCATTAGTTAAACTAGAGATGATGACCTCTTGTAAAGAAGGATCTAATTCACTAAAAAATTCAGAAGTAATAGAAGGCTTAATAATCTTAAAAATAATTAAAACTAACTTAATATTTTCAAAGTTATCTTCATCTAAATCTTCTAAAGATTCAGCGATATCGATAGGTGCATACTCATCAAAAATATCTTTAACTTTTTGATAATTTTTCTTCTTTAACGCTTCAAATAATTCGTTTTTAATTAACTCTAAATTTCTTTCCATACCGCTATTATAAATACTTAGTTATTCAAAAGCAAACTAAAAAAATATTAAAAGAATATTACTTTTAATATAAATATTAATATTCCCTAAAATGGTTAGTTAGAATTAATGATTATTAATTGATTTTTTTTATTTTTGTTCTAGAATATAACTACAAGGAGAAATTAAAATATGAAAAAGAATAAGTTTTTATTTGTTTTAACATTAACAGCTGGACTCGTAGGATTAGTCGGCTGTAATGAAGCTGTACCTGCTACAGAACAATACAAGGTATATCAAGCTTATGTTGCTAATGGAGGTGATTTATCTTATGAAGAATGGCTCGCTTCTATTAAAGGTGAAAAAGGTAACACTGGTGATAAAGGTGAAAAAGGTGATACTGGTGATAAAGGTGAAAAAGGCGAAACTGGAGAAAAAGGTGAAACAGGTGCAACTGGTGAAAAAGGTAAAGATGGAACTAGTGTTTTAACTGGAACTGGTGCTCCAACATCAGCTACAGGTAGTGTCGGTGATTCTTATATTGATTTAGTCACATGGGATTTCTATACAAAATCTGAAAGTGGATGGACAAAAGCTGGAAACATCAAAGGTGAAAAAGGTAACACTGGAAAAGATGGAAATGACGGTGCTGATGGTAAAGATGGTACAAATGGTACTAATGGAAAAGATGGAACCAATGGTAAAGATGGTACAAATGGTAAAGATGGTACTAACGGTAAAGACGGCGCTGATGGTAAAGATGGAACTAGCTTCTTAACTGGAAACGGTGCTCCTGAAACTGAAACAGGTAATGTTGGTGATGCTTATGTCGATTTAACAACTTGGGATTTCTATACAAAATCTGAAAGTGGATGGACAAAAGCTGGAAACATCAAAGGCGGAACTGGTGATAAAGGTGAAGATGGTCAAAACGGAGAAAACGGAAAAACTGCTTGGGGCAGTACAATTGTTCCATCAGTTGGTGGATTTGTTATCCCATCATTAGGAAGCGCTTTAGAAGGTGAAGAAATCACTTATACAGCATATGCTGATGATGGATATTATTTAAGTGCAATTTACTTAAATAACGTTCCTCAAACAATCGTTAATAGCACAGTTACTGCTAAAATGGTTGAACATGGTTATGTTGTTAGAGCAGAATTTAAGGTAGCTGAAGTAACAATTAACGGAAAAGGTTATAAGAATATTGATGAAGCTATCAGTGCTGCAAGTACGACTGATGTCATTAAATTAGCATCAGATACAACAACAACTACAAGATTTGAACTTAAAGGAAAAACTATTTCTATTGATTTAAATGGACATAAACTCGGAGCTAGATTCGATGTTCAAAACGGTTCAAAGATCACTCTCAAAAATGGTAATCTTTTAAATATGTTAAGTGGTACTGAAGATTCTACAATTGTCGCTGAAAATATTGTTTTTGAAGATAGTGCACTTTTACAACCTTCACAAGATGGTGAAGCATTAAATTGGAGCTTTAAAAATTGTTCATTCTTAGATAATGGTTATAATCTTGCATTCTCAACTAATTCAACATTTAATAATGATGGCTCATCTTATGGACAAATTAGTTTTGAAGGATGTAAGTTTATTGCGAATACTTCAGAACATGGTGATGAAACAGCATTCATGATCAATGTTATGGCAGATGTAACACTTAACAATTGTACATTTACAGCTTCTAGACAATGTTTAATGGTTAGAAATGGTAATGTTACAGTTACAAATTCTACATTTAATTATGATGGTGAATATGATGGAAGCGATAATGGTTATTTCTTAGATGGTGTATATAAAGATGGAAACCGTGTTGCTACAGCTATGATTTCAGTTGGTGATTCTGGTACAGGTACTGCTTATCCAGGTAGTGCAATTTTAACTCTTGGAGAAGGAAATACATATAATTCAACAGCTACTGATACAGAAAATCACAAATTATTATATGTAAATAGCAGTAATGTTGAAGGTAGATCGACAACAGTTAATATTTCTAGTGCTGACTACGCATTATTAAAGAGTGGAACAGTTGTTTATAGTGGAGCAAAACATGCCACATTAAAAATTGATGAAGTTACAGTTGATGGAAAAGGCTATGAAACAATCGATGAAGCAATTGATGGAGCAAAAGATGGTAGTGTTATTAAATTAGTATCCGATACAGCAGCTAGTGGCTTATTAGATATCTCTAAAACTGTTACTATCGATTTAAATGGCCATGAACTTGATGCTAAAATTTATGCTCAAAACGGATCAAGTGTTACTCTTAAAAACGGTAGTGTTACAACTATTTTAAGCGGAAGTGAAGATTCTAAAGTTGTCGCTGATGATGTCGTATTTAAAGATAATGTACTTTTCAAACCTACAAAAGATGGCGAATCCTTAGATTGGAGTTTTAAAAATTGTACTTTCTTAGATGATGGATATAATCTTTCATTCTCAACAAACTCATCTTTCAATAATGATGGTTCATCATATGGTAGAATGAGTTTTGAAGGATGCAAATTTATTGCTAATTCATCAGAAGAAGATGAAACAGCATTCATGATCAACGTTATGGCAGATGTAACACTTAACAATTGTACATTTACAGCTTCTAGACAATGTTTAATGGTTAGAAATGGTAATGTTACAGTTACAAATTCTACATTTAATTATGATGGTGAATATGATGGAAGCGATAATGGTTATTTCTTAGATGGTGTATATAAAGATGGAAACCGTGTTGCTACAGCTATGATTTCAGTTGGTGATTCTGGTACAGGTACTGCTTATCCAGGTAGTGCAATTTTAACTCTTGGAGAAGGAAATACATATAATTCAACAGCTACTGATACAGAAAATCACAAATTATTATATGTAAATAGCAGTAATGTTGAAGGTAGATCGACAACAGTTAATATTTCTAGTGCTGACTACGCATTATTAGAGAGCGGAATTGTCGTTTATAGCGGTGCTAAAAACGTTACTATTAATAAAAAATAGTAAATATTAAGAAGTATTTATAAAATTAAATAAAGCCTTAATGTTTAAATAAAAACAATAGGGCTTTATTTTTTATTAAAAAAATAAACAAATTGGTTGATATTTATGAATTCTTAATATAAATACTATATTTTAAAATATCCTGATTTTTCATACTTATTTATATTTTTTTGATTAAAAACTGAAGTTAAGTTTATAATTCTTATAAAAATGATATTTTTTTGAAATTTAATACATAAATGAAATCAAAAAAACGTTATAAATAATAAAAGTAAAACTATCAAAATAAATAATAAAATTTCAAATTAAAATTACGCTTTAATCTTGAAAAAATTACATTTTATATTCATAATATAACTATCTAAAAAAAGGAAATAATTAAATGACTATTGATTTATTTATAGAATATAATTTTGCTCCTATTATAGGTGTACTATTCCAAATTATTATCTTATTATTTAGTAAATATTTTAATAAGAAAGAAAAAATAGTATTTTGCATTACAATAAGTTTAGAAATTTTAGAATTATTATCTTATAACATAGAATTTATGTTTGCTGAACGTACTACATATAGCATTTGGAGAGTTGTATTTTCAGTTATTAGTTATATTGTTAGACCTGCATTAATATATCCTTTTATATATATGTTAAGACCTGAAACTAATTCTAAATATAAAAAACTATGGTATTTGGATTTAATTCCAATGTTTTTTGTAATACTTGTTCAACAATTTGCTTTTTATACTAATTGGGTGTTTTATTACGATTCATCAAATATATTCCATAGAGGTCCTTTAGGATATGTTTCTCATGCGATTACAATTTTTTATTTGTTAGAGGTCTCTGTATTGCTGATGATCAATAAATATAAGAATAAAAAGTTTAATTTAGGTCTAATTTTAGTTATTTTCTTATATGTTGCTTTATCGATGATTTTTGAAAGTATATTCGATATTAGATCATTAGGAATAAGCGCTGGAGTTTTCTCAATCGTCTTCTTTATGTTCTATTTACAAACAAATAAACTTAATGATCTTATGGACGAATTAACTATCATTAGTGAAACTGATTCATTATCAAAACTTTATAATAGATACGCTGGAGAAAAGATGATAAATAAAGCGATTTCTGATAAGAATAGTGGTGTATTTATGGTTTTTGATATCGATCATTTTAAAACTATTAATGATACATACGGTCATGGTGTCGGAGATGAAGCAATCATTAAAATTGCTGAAGCTATTAAAGAAGTATTCGATGCTGGTGATATAAATATTAGATTAGGTGGAGATGAGTTTGCTATTTATTCTCCTAATTATAAAAACTACGAAGAAGCGAAAGAAAAAATCGAAGTACTATTTACTAGAATAAATGCGATTAGATTATCAAAAGATGAAAATTATATAATTAATTTATCAATTGGGTTAGTAGAACTAAATGAAAAATTATATTCAAATTTCGATTTAATTTATAAAGAAGCTGATGCTAAGCTTTACGAAGCTAAAAAACACGAAGGAAACTATATTTATTATTAAATGGATTAAATACTGTAATTTTTTAAAGAATTTTTAGTGAATTCTTTAATTTTAAAATTCAAAGTGATAAACTAATTTACGTTAGTGAGGGATTAATTATGGAAAAGAAAATTTTAGTAGAAACAAGTGCTAGACATATTCATTTAACTCAAGAAGCACTTGAAATCTTATGTGGAAAAGGATATGAATTAGAAGTTAAAAAAATGTTAAGCCAACCTGGACAATTTGCATCCAATACAAAATTAGATATTATTGGACCTAAAAAGACATTATCTGGAGTTTCAATTTTAGGACCTGTTAGAGATCATTGCCAAGTTGAAGTTAGTTTAACTGATGCAAGAACTTTAGGAGTAAGTGCTCCAATTAGAGAATCTGGAGATATTAAAGGAAGTGCTCCTATTAAAATTATCAATCCAGCAAACGGAAATACATTGGAATTAAGTGAAGGGTTAATTGTTGCAAAAAGACATATTCATATGACTCCTGAAGACGCTGAAGAATTCGGTGTTAAAAACGGTGAAATCGTTAAAGTTAAAATCAGTGGAACAGGAAGAGAAACAATATTTGGCGATACAGTTGTTAGAGTTTCTCCTAAATATGCTTTAGCAATGCATATCGATACAGATGAATCAAATGCTGCATGTGCTTTTGGACAAGTTTACGGAGAAATCGTTAAATAATGGAAAAAAGATACACCCATAAATGTGTCGGTACATGTTCTCAATCAATCGAAGTGATTTACGACGATGAAACAAACAAGATCATCGATATAAATGTAGTTGGAGGATGCAACGGCAATTTAAAAGGAATCAAAGCTTTAGTTCAAGGTATGGATATTGATGAATGTATTTCTAGACTTAAAGGTATTCGATGTAGAAATAGACCAACATCTTGTCCTGATCAATTAGCAGTTGCTTTAGAAG
>CAVKZO010000038.1:0-14244 GCA_963661135.1 Lachnospiraceae bacterium
ATTTTAAATAATATTAATGAATATAATAATAGAATTAATGGAGTTAAGTTAAAATTAACTAATAAAGATAAATTATCACTTATTAAAGAAGGATACTCTTTAATTTATAAAAATGGTAAATTAATTAAAGGATTAGAAAATATTAATAGTGATGACGTATTAAATTTAAAAGTTGATGGTGGTACAATTGACGTTAAAGTTATTAAAGTTAATAAAGGAGAATAAAATATGGCTAATGAAAAATTATCGTTTCAAGAGAAGCTTAAAAAAGTAGAAGAAATTGCAGAGCAATTAGAAGAAAATACTTTATCTTTAGAAGAATCTATAAAAAAATATGAAGAAGCTACAAAGTTAATTAAAGAGTTGGAAAAAACTATAAGCGATGCTAAAGAAAAAGTAGAAAATATTAAAAAAGTAGATTAAAGGTATTTTAATAGTTGATTTTTAGTAATTAATTAGTATTAAATATGGCTAGAATTATCTTGCATATTGACTTAAATGCTTTCTTTGTTAGAGCTGAAGAAATAAGAAATCCTTTTTTGATCGGTAAACCAGTTGCAATTGGTAACGATGGAAGAAAAGGGATAGTTTCAACATGTTCATATAAAGCAAGAGAATACGAAATTCATTCTGGTATGCCGATGTTTCAAGCAAAAATGTTGTGTAAAAACTTAATTATCATCCCTTGTGATTTTAAATATTATAACCTTCTATCAAAAGAGTTTATTCATCATATACAACTATTTACACCTTATGTTGAACAAGCTAGTATCGATGAATGTTATGCAGATGTGACTGAAACATATAAAAAATACGGTAACAACGATATTTTAGGTTATTTAAAAAATATTCAAGATACATTAAAAGAAAAGACTGGATTATATTGTTCAATCGGTGTTGGTAGCACTAAATTCATCGCAAAAATGGGAAGTGACATCAAAAAACCTTTAGGAATTACAATAATCAGAAATAAAGATATCGATAAAATCATTTTTCCTTTACCGATAAAATCTTATTTTGGAATAGGCAATAAAACATATCCAAAATTAAAAGAAATAGGGATTAATACTATAGGAGATTTATATTATTGCTTAAAAAACAATCAAAAAGAAAAAGAATTAGATGAAATTTTAGGAAAATTTAAAGAAGACATAATATTTTGTTTAGAAGGAAAATCATCATCAAACTTAGATTTAGGAGAATTTAACCCTAAAAGCATTGGAAGAACTGAGACATTTGATGAAGATAGTTCTAGTTTAAATTACATAACTAGAGTTATTTTAGCATTATTTGATGAAATAATATTTGAGATGAAAGAAAAGAAAAAACTAACTAAAACCATTCAATTGACATATAAAACTGGAGGTCATGAATGTGACTTTAAAACTAAAACTTACGCTAAGACATTAAACGAATATAGCGATGATAGCGAGTTTTTAAAAGGCGAAGTTAAAAAGTTTGTATCTGAAACGTATAAAGGTGAGCTCCTTAGAATGGCAGGAGTATCATTTAAAAATTTAATAGATAAAACTAAACAAGTTGTTCAAATGACTTTTGAAAATTACTCTAAGTACGAAGAAGAAAATAAAGCCTTATTATTGACTCAAAAATTAAATAGAGATGCTAAAAAAGAATTATTTTATTTAGGAAGTGATATTAAAAAAAGGAGAGACGATGGAATTAAATGAAGCTTTTTCAATGTTTCTTCAATATTGTCTATTTGAAAGAAACTTAACTAACAATACAATCATCGATTATAAAGAAGATTTCAAGAAGTTTAAAAGTATTTTTCCTGATTATAAAGATACTAAAGATTTAAAGATAACCGATTTAGATGATTTTAGTTTATATCAATCTATCGAAGGATTAAATTCTTCGACATTATCTAGAAGAGCGTCATTTTTAAAGATGTTCTATCTATTTTTAGAATCTGAAAAAATAACAAATAACTTGATTCAAGATATAGAAATGCCAAAAAAAAGCAAAAAACTTCCAATTTATTTAACAAAAGATGAAGTTGAAAGGCTTTTAAAAGCTCCAGACACATCAAAGAAGAATGAATTGAGAGATTTAGCGATGATGGAAGTAATGTATTCTACTGGATTAAGAGTCAGTGAATTAGTATCTTTAAAAATAAAAGATGTTAATGCAAATGAAAAGATAATTACAGTCATTGGAAAAGGCATTAAGCAAAGAAGCATTCCTATAAGAGATTCATCTTTATCTTGTCTTTTAGAATATATAAAAGAAGTTAGAAATAAAATGAAACATATAGAAGATAAACAATACGTTTTTATCAATAATAGAGGTAAAAAAATAACTAGACAGAACTTTTATACATGCTTAAAAAAATACGCTAGAATCGCTAATATTGATAAAAATATCCATCCGCATAGCTTAAGGCATTCTTTTGCGACACACTTATTAGAAAATGGTGCAGATTTAAGAGTGGTTCAAGAATTATTAGGTCATACAAACATATCAACAACCCAAATTTATACTCATTTAACTAATGAAAAAATTGTGAATTCTTATGATTTGTATTGGAATAAAAAATAAATTATAATTTTATTAAATTTAGGAGATTTATATGAAATATAAAAGGATATTTGTGATAGTTATGGATAGTCTTGGCATCGGTAACGCTAAAGATCAAGATAAGTTTTTCCAAAATAAAGAAGTAAATGATGTTGGAGCGAATACTTTTAAACATATTAGTGAGAAATTTGAAAAGTTAGACATACCTAACTTAGAAGAAATGGGTATTGAAGATCTCGATGATTTAAAAAATATTAAAAAAGTTGAACATAAAAATAGTTATACCGTCAAATTGAACGAAGCTAGTAACGGAAAAGATACGATGACTGGACACTGGGAAATGATGGGTATTTTAACTACAAAACCATTTAAAACATTCACAGATACAGGATTTCCAAAAGAATTGATCGATGAACTCGAAAAAGAAACTGGACATAAAATCATCGGAAATTACGCTTCTAGCGGAACTGTAATTTTAGATGATTTAGGTGAAGAGCAAATTAGAGACAATAGTTTAATAGTTTATACATCAAGTGATTCAGTTCTTCAAATATGTGCTAGTGAAGAAACTACAGGGTTAGATGAACTTTATAGATGCTGCGAAATCGCTAGAAAACTTTGTATGAAGCCAGAATGGTTTGTAGGAAGAGTTATTGCTAGACCATTTATCGGAAAGAAAAAAGGTGAATTTAAACGTACAAGCAATAGACACGACTATACGATTTCTCCTAGCGGAATTACAGCTATGGATATATTAAAAGAAAATGGATATACAGTAAGTTGTGTCGGCAAAATTAATGATATTTTTAATGGTGTAGGAGTTACAGAGACCGTTCATACAGTAAGTAATAATGACGGAATGGATAAAACTGTTCAAATCGCTTTAAATAAAGATTTTAAAGAAGGTTTCTGTTTTGTTAATTTAGTAGAATTTGATAGTGAATATGGCCATAGAAGAAATACGATTGGATATGGAAAAGCTATCGAAGATTTCGACTTAAAATTAACTGATCTTAAAAAAGTATTACATGATGATGATTTATTGATGATTACTGCTGACCACGGAAATGATCCTACTTGGAAAGGAACAGATCATACACGTGAGCAAGTACCTTTATTGATTTATTCTAAATCTATTAAAGATGGAAGTTTTTTAGGTGAAAGAGATACATTTGGAGATATCGGAGGAACAATTTTAGAGAACTTTGGTTTAAAGAAAGATTCTACAATGATTGGAGAACCTATCAAAGAAGTCTTATAAAATAGAATTATATTAATAAATTTAAAAATGGATTATATATAAAGTAATCCATTTTTTATATTTAAAATAAGATAAGTAAAGTGTATTAGTAAATAATTAGTAATAAATTAGTAAATAAATAGAGATTCAAAATGTGGAAAACTCATGTTTAAATATCTAAATAATTTATTATAAATATTATTTGTTATTTAGTATTTACTCGATGTGGTCGATGTTTTATTATTTAAAATTTTACATAATAGATATTATACGAAGTGAATATATTTAAAAAAATAAAATGTATTAAGACCAATACACCATATTCTTTTCTATTCTCCTAAATAATATTTAAAGCATTCTTCACTTAAATTATTAAAGTTGGATTCCTTACCTTTTTCTTTTATAAATTCTCTATTTTCTTTTAATACTAATAAAAATCCAGTCTCAGAATCCTTATACATCACATCAATCATATACTTACTATCGTATCCTCTTAAAGGATCGATTTTATCAGCAGCATATACAACTTTTCCCATCATTGACATATTAGCTTTACCACTACAATGATATTTAATAGCATCAAAGATTTCTTCATCATCAATATCAAATACTTCTTTAACAATATGAGGAGCTAAAAATTGATGGATACAATATCTAGGAAACTCTTTCTCTTTCTTAGTTAAATATTTGTTGATGACATCACTATTTTTATCCATATTTTTAGCGATATCATGAACTAAACCAGCAAAATAGTACTTTAAAGGTTCTTTTAGGTTATTTTTAATGGCGATTTGATAGGAAAGATTAGCTACAGATTTAACGTGCTCAAATCTTTCTATATCGACAAAAGACTCCACTACTTTTAGTATTTCATTGATTGCAACGCAATTTAAAGAATCATATTTAAAATATTTATCATTAAATTCAATATGCATAAACTATAAGATGATATGATCTGGTAATTCCTTATTTTCTTTATATAAGATGATTGTATTACCGATTTCTTGTACTAAATCACAATTGAGTTTACTTAATAAATCTAAAGTTAATTCATGTTTATCTTTATTTACTAAACTACTCTTTAAATATGAAATTTTGACTAATTCATGTTTAGAAAAAGCATTTTTTAACATCGTTATTGTATTTTTATCAATTTCACCTTTACCGATATTAAATTTTACTAATTCTTTAATATTTTGATGAGCGATTGTTTTAAGCTCAGACTTTTGTTTACTTGTTAACATATTTTATCTTTTCCCTTGTCGTATAAATATATACTCCTTTAGGAATATATACTCTAAATATTTGATTATTTCCTTTAAAAGAGATCCATCCTAATCCTAAAATACCTAAATCTCTATATCCACTCTCTTTGATTTCAATATCAAATGCATCGAAATCTGATAAAGATTTTAAAGTTGAGCTTAAAGGATATAATTTTTTCTTTTTAATCTTGTTTTGTGCTGATTTAAAGTCGTTAAAATGTGTTTTATCCACCATCACCTTATCACTAACAAAGACATTGATATTTTCTTTATAACCTTTAATAAGTTGAACTACTGCTAATCCTCCTAAAAATAAGAAGTTATTATTACACATCTTAATTAATTTTGGTTTGATGCTTTTAGTAGGAATAATCGCATTTAATGATTGTTTGTCAACTTTAAAACGCATCGAATTGATCGGATTAAATCCAGGAGTTTCATAAATGTAATTATCTTTATTAAAAGGTATTTTAAATCCTCTTAATTGAGTGTTTTTAAATGTGTATGTAGTAATTAACTTATTTGTATTATTTTTAAATCTCTTTAAAAATTCTTGAATTAAAGCAGATTTACCACTTTCGCTAGCTCCAATAAAATAAACATCTCTATTTTTAGAATATTTAATGATATTTTCATACATTAAATCGATATTAAAGCCATTATTAGATGAGGCTAAAACAGTTGTTAAAACATTTAATTTAGCCATTCTTAATTGATGGGTAACATACTCTAAAACATAATCATAATCGGTATTTTCAGGTAATAAGTCAGCTTTATTAGCAATAGCTAAACAATCGATATCCTCTAAATCTTTATTTAATTTAGAAATAAAGCTTCCTTCGAAAGAAAATACATCGACTACATAGACAACTAAAGCATTTTTTCTTTTAATTTCATCTAATATCATTTGATATTCACTATCGATAGTATCATTTGCTTTAGGTACTATATTGAATCTTTCATTTTTAAAGCACTCATCACATAAAAGTAATCCTTGAGGATATTTATCTTTAATTTCTTTTGTGATGTAACCTGGTTCATCTTTATTTTCGGTTTGTAAAACGACACCGCAATGGTAACATCTATCAACCTTATTGAATTCTGCCATAAACTACCCTCCAATCATTTAATTTATTTTTCTTTTTAAATCTTTTACGGATGATTTTATCGAAAAATTTATTAAATTTTGTCACTAATTGATTTTCTTTAACTAAATCTTCTACTAATAAAGACTTAATTTTTAATCTGTTAGCACATTTAATATCAGTAAGTAACTGATCACCTATAATTATACAATTTTCTTTTATGAGTTTGTTATCTTTTATAAATTTTTCTATTTTTTTTGTAAATGGCTTACCCGATTTATAAAGATATTCAATATTTAATGAATCAGCGTATTTTTTAACTCTACTTTCACTATTATTAGAAATGATATAAATTTTATATCCTTCTAATTTGAGTTTATTGATGTAATCAATTGTCTTTTTCGATCCGACTTCACATTTAAAGGAGTCTAAAGTGTTGTCTAGATCGAAGAAAATACAATTTACATCAATTTTTTTAAAGAAATCAATAGAAACATCAAATATATTAGTATCAGAATAATATGTTGGTATTAAACAAGTCATATTAATCACCTAAATCATCAAAGATTGAAATTTGTTCGTATTTTGTTTCTTCTTCATCTTTTTTATCTTCTTTTTTATTATCTTCTTTTTTCTTTAATCCAAGTTTTTGAAAGACCGAAACTTTATCTACTGGTTTTTCTTTAATCTTTTCTTCTTTTGTTTCTTCTTGATTTAATTCTTTTAATTCTTCTTTAAGATTGAAGTTTTCGTGAGACTTTTCTTCAATTGTAGATGAATCTATCGTTTGAACGTTTGTAATATAGACGTCTTTAATAGTTAAATTATCGCCTAAATCGATATTTTTCTTACAATAACTTTCAATTGGAGTCAAATGGAAATCTTCAAATTTAAATTGTTTGATCTCGTTTGTTGATAAGGTGCAATCTAAAACGATTGGTTGAAGTTTATTTTTAATTTTAGTTACATAAACAAGGTTATGTGGGCTAGAATTAAACGATTTAAAGATTACGCTATTTTTACCTAATCTAGAGGTCAACTCTAAATAACCGATATCGTAAATTCTATAGCAACCTTCACTAGTTAAAAGTAAAATCTTACCTTTTTCGTCTTTTCTATAACTCAATATAGATTTAATTTCACTATCTCTTAAAGTAGAAATACATTTTACACCACTTGCTTTAAGTCCTAATTGAGAAATTTCGGATTCGTTAAAGTAAGTAGCATATCCTTTTTTAGTGATGATTAAAAGATTGCTACCACCATTAGTTACAGAAACATCGACAACTTCATCATCTTTAAATAAAGTCATACAATTGATCGGTTTAGAAGTTCTTTCTGAATAGAAAGATTCTAATTTTGTCTTTTTGATTTGACCGAATTTAGAGACTATCGCGATATTTACTTTCTTTGAAAAATCTTTTACTAAAATTACTTTAATAATCAACTCTTCTAAAGGAAGATTGCACATATAGTTGATGTGTTTCCCTTCGTCTTTCCACTTGTTTTCTACGATTGAATCGACACTTAAGCAAATAAAGTTACCTTTATTAGTAAATAAGAGCAAATAATCCATAGTGTTGGCTAAGCCATTAAATACTAAACTATCTCCAGATTTAACTCCAGGTAAAGTTGAGTTGCTTGATGTATAAGATTTAACTGTAGACCTTTTAATGTAACCATCTTTAGAAATAGCTACATAAGCATCTTCTTTGATAATTAAATCCCTTTTACTAACTTCAAATTTGCTTTCTTCGTATTTAACGATTTGAGTTTTTCTAGGTATACCATATTTTTTAGATATCTCTTTTAAATCGTTAATGATGATCTTTTTAAGTTTAGTTGGATTAGAAAGAGTCTCTACTAAATCCTTTATAGTAGCTTCTAACTCTTCTTTTTCTTTAATATAAACATTAACATCCGCATTAGAAAGTTTATATAATGGCATTGTGACGATAGCTTCAGCTTGTTCTTCACTAAAATTGAAAGCGTTTATAATATTAACTTTAGAATCTGCTTTATCTTTACTTTTTCTAATGATTTTAACGACTTCATCAATGACGTTAATAGCTTTAATTAAACCTTCAACGATATGAAGTCTACTTTTAGCTTTCTTTAAATCAAATTCACTTCTTCTAGTGATAACTTCGATTTGGTGGTTGATATAAATATCAAGATAATAAGTTAAAGTCATCGTGCGTGGATGATTTTGGCAAATCGCAACACAGTTTGATGTATATGAAATCTTAAGTTGAGTCTTATTCATTAAATAAGCTAAAACTGTTTCGACATTGCTTTCTTTTTTAACGTCAATAACGATTTTAATTTCATCTCCAGCACTTAAGTCTTTAACGTCTAAAATGCCATCGATCTCTTTATTTTTTCTAATTTTATCGATTGAATAGACTAAAGGTTGCTTGACTACACCATAAGGAATTTCAGTGATTACAACTTCGTTATGATCCTTTAATTCATTTATTGTGTATTTACTAGCAATCTCGATTTTTCCTTTACCAGTCGAGTAAATGTCTTTAATACCACTAGTTTCGTATAAAATACCACCAGTAGGGAAATCTGGTCCTTTAACAAATTCTAATAATTCTTCCAATTCGCACTTTGGATGATTGATTCTATAAATTGTAGCATCGCACATTTCGATTAAATTGTGAGGTGGAATATCTGTTGCTATAGCAACTGCGATACCTTCACAACCATTTACGTAAAGATTAGGATATCTAGCAGGTAAAACAATTGGTTCTAATTCGGTATCATCAAAGTTTAAAGTCATGTCGACTGTATTTTTATCGATATCTAAAACTAGATTTTCACTGAATTCATTTAATTTAGCTTCAGTATAACGGTATGCAGCTGCAGGGTCATTATCGATACTACCATTATTTCCTTGGAATTTAATTAATGGCATCTCCATCTTCCAAGGTTGAGACAATCTTACTAAAGCATCATAAATTGAAGTATCTCCATGAGGATGAAATCTACCCATGACATCACCGACGATCTTCGCACATTTTTTAGTTTGTTTATTGTATGTGTTTCCATTTCGATACATCGAATAGATAATTCTTCTTTGGACTGGCTTTAATCCGTCCCTAGCATCTGGAATAGCTCTATCTTGAATGACGTATTTAGCATAAACTGCATAACGGTCACTCATGACGTTATCCATAGCTTCATTAGAAATATTTTCGATGAGAGGTAAATTATTTTCTTCTTCTTTAATTTTCTTTTTAGCCATTACTTATTTACCTCCTTAACAAAGTTATCAATCTCGTTAAAATCGACATTTTGCTCTAACCAGCGCTTACGTTTATCAGCATCTTTTCCCATTAAAATATTTACTTTATTTTCTACGATTAATGGGTCGTTAATATTGATTCTAATGAGCATTCTATGCTTTGGATCCATAGTTGTATCTTTAAGTTGTTTATCACTCATTTCACCAAGTCCTTTATAACGAGATACTTTATAGCCTGCACCAATTTTCTTTTTATCTTCTTCAAGAGTTTCATCATCCCACGCGTAAAGTTCGCTAGTTACATTACCTAATTTATCTTCTTTATATACTCTGTATAAAGGAGGTACTGCAACATAGACGTGTCCCTCAGTAATTAAAGGTCTCATGTAGTTATAAAAGAAAGTTAATAATAATGTTTGAATATGAGCACCATCAGTATCAGCATCGGTCATGATGATAATTTTTGAATAATGAATCTCGCTAACATCAAATTTAGGACCGACTCCGGCACCGATTGTATTGATGATCGTAGCGAATTCTAGGTTATTTAAAATCTTATCAATTGTAAGTCCATCAGTATTTAATGGTTTACCTCTTAAAGGTAAAATCGCTTGATATTTAGGATTTCTTCCTTTTTTAGCCGTTCCTCCAGCGGAATCTCCTTCAACGATAAAAAGTTCGTTTTTATCGTATTCTTTAGATTGTGCTGGAGTTAATTTATCAGATAAAATAACCGATTCTTTCGATTTTTTCTTTGTTCTAGCTTCTTCTTTTGCTTTTCTTGCTGCAAGTCTAGCATTTGCACTATCTTGACACTTTTTAATGAGTCTAATTGCAAATTCTTTATTTTCGTTAAGATAGTAAGTCATCTTAGTATAAATTAAATTACTTACTACAACTTGAGCTGCTTGAGTACCTAATTTAGATTTAGTTTGACCTTCAAACTCCAATATTTTTTCGCTCATTCTAACTGAAAGAATGCAAGTTAAACCTTCTCTAATATCACTTCCCTCTAATTTGATTTTATTTTTTTGAAGATCGTTATTTTCGATATATTCATTAACTGCTTTTGTGAGCCCGATTCTAAAACCGACTTCGTGAGTTCCTCCATCGATTGTATGAACGTTATTTGTGTAACTTCTAATCGTTTCTCCGTAGTCATCATAACAATATTGAAGAGCACAGTTTACTGTGATTCCTTGATCGCATCCTTCAAAATAAATTACTTGACCAAGAGCGTTTTTATTAGCGTTTAGTTCACTGACATATTCACTAATTCCGTTTTCATAATAAAATTCATCTTTTGAATTTGTTCTTTCATCAGCTAAGATAAAGCGAACTTTTTTAAGCAAAAATGCTGCTTCTTGAAGGTGAGTTGAAATACGATCGTAACTCATTTCTACAGTCGAAAAAATCTCTTTATCAGGTTTAAAAGTGACGATTGTACCGTGTTTTAAAGTTTTTCCTAACTTTTCTAATGGTACTAATATTTTTTCACCTCTAGAAAATTTAATATGGTAAATTTCACCGTGATAAAAGCTTGTGACATCAACAAATTCACTCAATGCGTTAGTGACGCTACTTCCAACACCATGAAGTCCAGCGCTATTTGCGTAAGCTTCTTCATTGAATTTACCACCGCTATGAAGAGTAGTAAAAATAAGTTCGATAGCAGGTTTTCCAGTTTGCTTTTGAATATCGCAAGGGATACCTCTACCTTCATCGACTACTGTGACACTATTATCTTTATGTATAGTGACACTAATTTTATTACCATATCCGTTTAAAGCTTCGTCGAGTGCGTTATCGACGATCTCCCAAACTAGATGATGTAAACCGTACACGTTTGTCGAACCGATGTACATACCAGGTCTTTTTCTTACTGCTTGAAGACCTTCTAATAATTCTATGCTATCTGCATTATATTCTTTCTTTGCCATAATACAATAATTATACTAAAAATAAATTCAAATTTTAACCTTTTTATTTATTTCTTTATAAATAAAAAGACTAAATTTGGTATTTATTAACAGTAACATTTTTAAATATATAGAATTTAATCCAATAAAAGAATAAAATTATCTTACTGAAAGGATTTCGTATGAGAGTTTTAATATTGATAGCGTGTTTCTTGGTTGGATATTTGATTGGAAGTATCCCTTTTGGAGTTATAATTTCTAAACGTTTTTATAGTAAGGATATTAGAGATTATGGATCTCATAATACAGGAGGTACTAACGCTGGTAGAGTTTTAGGTAAAAAAGCCGGTGTTATCGTAATGTTGCTCGACATTTTTAAAGTTGTAATTCCTTACATTATCGCTGTTTATCTATTTGAGTATAATTTAGATATTAAAATGTATATGAATCCTAATTTTAATGAATTAAATGTTTATGGGGAAGGTAATACTTTAAATCAATTAGCATATTATTTAGTTCCTTTCGGCGGAATTATCGGTCACGGATTTTCTATTTATTTAAAATTTAAAGGTGGTAAAGTTGTTTCTACTTTTGGAGGATTTGAACTCGTCACTACTTATTTTGCTGTTCCAGTTCTATTTTCATCGTTTTTAATTACTTTAAAAGCTAAGAAGTATGTTTCGTTAGCTTCGATTGTCGCTAGTGCTTTAGGTATGTTTTTAGGTGTAGCAACATTTTTAACTTACTTATTCACTTTTAAAGATCATGGTTTTGAAATTTCTAATTATTTAATGTGGTTTAGTTTTGGTCCAAAGTGCTCTATTTATTATCCTTTATTATTAATTATCAGTTGGTTAATTTTAGTTTTTAAACATAGAGCTAACATTAATAGAATGATTGAAGGTACAGAATCTAAAATAACTTGGATGAAGTAATATTAGTAGATAATTAGTATATATTTAGTAGTGTTGAAAACTATATAAAAGTTATTCACAATAAAGAAAAAATGCGATGATTATCGCATTTTTAATTGACTTTTTTTCTTTTAAAAAGATTACTTCTACTACTTTTACTAATGTTTTAAAGTATTCTAATTTGCATTAAAAAAAGCACATTTTTTATGTGCTTTAATTAATTTAGTTTTTATGTTTATTAACACTATTCATTACAGATCTTATTTGAGCTTCGCTAGGTTTTCTTCCCATAGACATATACATCGCTCTAATCATATCTTCATTAATTGGAGGGTTCTTATCTATTTGTTTTTGAAAGAAGTATCTAGAAGCGAAGAAGCCAATTACAGCTCCACCGATTACACAAGCTATACATATGAGTAATATTGCCCACCATTCCATAACTATGCTCTTCCGTCGTATTCAGCTGTATCTGTTCTTACTAATACATCTTCATCGTTATTGATGAATAATGGGACTCTAACTTTAAGTCCTGTTTCAAGAACTGCTTCTTTGGTAGCTTTATTGACAGTATCACCTCTTACAGCTGGTTCACAATGTACGATATGTAAACTGACTTTAGCTGGAAGGTTGATTCCTAAAATTTCATCCTCATATGTAACGATTTCAACTTCTAAATTTTCTTTTAAAAATTGTGATTCCCATTTTAATCTATCTTTAGCGATTTCAACTTGTTCATATGTTTCTTGATCCATAAAAACGTAAGTTTCTCCACCATCATAAAGATAATTCATCTTTTTCTTATCTAATCTAATAGTTTCAACTTGATATCCGCTATTAGCGCTCATTTCAGTGATAGCACCAGTTCTTAAGTTTTTAACTTTAAGCTTAGCGACCATCTTTCTCATAGCTGTTTTGTTAAGTAAGATGTCTTGAACAGAATAAATATTGTCATTGTCGATGAAATAATTTCCTGGTCTTAATTCAGTAACGTTCATTTTCTTGCCTCCTTTTAAATATTTTTTAAATTTTGAAACTCTTTTTTTAGTATTGTTAGTTCACCATGCCCTGGATATACATTTAAATTTGGATCTAATTTAGATAATTTTTCTAAACTATCTCGCATATCCTTGATGCTTCCAGTAGGCAAATCACATCTACCAATACCATTTTTAAATAATGTATCCCCACTAAAGAGAGCATTTTCTTTAGAAACTAAATAACAAACGCTACCTTCAGTATGGCCTTTAGTTAATATGACTTTAAAAACGTAACCATCTTTAAAGTCAATTTCATCCTCATCATCGATGATAATTCGATTTTTATAATCAACAATAACTTCTTCATCCGTCATGCAAGAGCAATTTAAACGAGTATTCTCTAAGAATTTCTCTTCCTCTCTTTCAATAAAGATTACAGGAGAATATTCCTTGATAATATCGTTAATTCCTTTGATGTGATCGAAATGTCCGTGTGTCAATAAAACTGCATAAACGATAGAATTATGATTTTCTTTGATATATTTTCTCATTCTATCATCGAATTTACCTAAATCGACGATGTAACATCCTCTACCTTTTTCTCCTACGATGTACGTATTCGAAATTAATTCGTCAGGATCGTTAAATCTAAAGGTTTTAACCATTATTTTTTCTCTTTAAATGTTGTTTTCTTTCTACAATGTGGGCAGAATTTTTCTTTTACTAATTTGTCTGGATTGTTTTTCTTGTTTTTGCTAGTAATGTAAGCTTCTTCTCCACAAACTGTACATTTAAGTATGAGTGAATCTCTATTTCCTTTTGCCATAATTAAAAATCCTTTCTATAAAATGCTTTAAAAGTATATCATTAAAATGCTTAAAAATAAAGGTTTTATAAAATAAAAAATAGCGTTATTATTACTTTAAGTCGATTTTGGAAAATTGATGTTATTTTAAAAATTAATTTAATTAATTTATATATTACTTTATAAAGACTAATAATATACTAATAATCAACTAAATAATTACTTACTAGTAGTATTTTCAAATA
>CAVKZO010000039.1:0-13532 GCA_963661135.1 Lachnospiraceae bacterium
ATTCTAAAGTCATACCAAAAATAATATAATTTTCAAAATAAGATTCATTAACTGAGTTATTAAATGTTTCTTCAAAACTAGAATAGTCTAATTTGTTATCAATTATTGGCAAAAATTTTTTAGGCCTTATAGCGACATTATCACTGCAATTCTCAATTATTTTTTCTTTTTTTTAAAAACGAAGTTTTATATGTCAAATTCCTCAAATCTTCTATTTTACTATAATAATAAATTGATACAAATTTATTCAATCTATTTAAATATTTTTTTACACTTTTGAAATTGTAATAGTTTTCACAACTAGAATTTAAATAAAAAGCAAAATTAACGTTATTACTAACTTTAATGTCATTTCCATAATAATCTTTAATTAAAGTGCAATTAACGACAAATAATGTTATATCACTATATTCCTTGTTACTATCATAATACAATGTATCATCTATATTATTAATTTTAAATAAACCTATTGATTTACCGTTAAACTCCTTAAAACTAGCTAAAACCGAATTGTTATCGCAATACATATCAGGATCTGTACATCTAACTGATGAACCAATCTTGGTACAACCAACGAGGAAGGGTGATAATATTATTGTTAAGCCATAAAAATTAAATTTTATTATAAATACATCTTTTGCAAATCTATATAACTTATAAATTATTATAAAAGGCAAATAAAAATAAGCAATAACAATATTGCTTATTATATTGAGTTCATTAATTCGAATCTTCGTCAATAGAAAGTAAACTCATAAAAGCCTCTTGAGGAACATCGACACTTCCTATAGATTTCATTCTCTTTTTGCCTTCTTTTTGTTTTTCTAAAAGTTTCTTTTTACGAGTGATATCTCCACCATAACATTTAGCTAAAACATCTTTTCTAACAGATTTAATATCTGCTCTAGCAATGATTTTTCCATTAATTGCAGCTTGAACTGGTATTTCAAATTGTTGTCTAGGAATAACTTCTTTTAATTTAGAAACTAATTTTAATCCCCTATTATATGCAAAGGGTTTATATACGATACTACTTAAAGCATCAATTACATCACCATTTAATAAAATATCCATCTTTGCTAAATTAGAAACTCTATATTCTAAAAATTCATAATCTAAAGAGGCGTAACCTTTTGTATAACTCTTCAATTTATCGAAGAAATTATAGATGATTTCACTTAATGGAATATCATAAATTAAATTGACTCTTGTTTCGTCAAAATATTCTAAATCGACGTAACTTCCTCTTTTTTCTTGGCATAGTTTCATAATTGGACCAACATATTCTTTTGGAGTCATGATATTAGCCTTTACATAAGGTTCTTCTATCGATTTTATTTTAGTTAAATCAGGCATATCGCCAGGATTTTCTAATTCGATGCTACTTCCATCAGTTAAATTAACTTTATATACGACGCTAGGTGCAGTTAAAATTAAATCTAAATCATATTCCTTTTCGAGTCTTTCTTGAATGACATCCATATGTAAAAGACCTAAGAAGCCACATCTAAATCCAAATCCTAATGCTTTTGAAGTTTCAGTTTCATATTTTAAACTAGCATCATTTAAGCTTAGTTTTGCTAAAGCATCTTTTAAATCATTATATTTTCTTGAATCTGTTGGATAAATTCCTGAATAAACCATAGGGTTTATCTTTTTATATCCTGGTAAAGGTTCTTCTGCTTCATTATCTTTTAAGGTGATTGTGTCACCGACATGAACATCGTGAATATCTTTAATTTGAGCACATAAATAGCCAACTTCACCACAATATAAAGCTTGTGTTGTGATATCTTTAGGAGTTCTAATACCAAGTTCTGTAACTTCATAATCTTTATTTGCCCTCATTAAATGAATCTTATCACCAACTTTTATTTGGCCATCTTTAATTCTAATTAATACGACAACACCACGATAAGAATCGTAAAAACTATCGAAAATTAATGCTTTTAAAGGATTTGAATTATTTCCTTCAGGAGCTTTAACTTTATGAACAATAGCTTCTAAAATAGATTTAATATTCTCTCCAGTTTTAGCGCTTACTGGTATCGCTTCACTTCCATCGATCCCTATTTTTTCTTCAACTTCTCTTCTACAATAGTCGACTATCGCGCTTTGAAGATCAATTTTATTGATTACAGGAATAATATCTAAATCGTTATCTATTGCTAAATATGTGTTAGCTAAAGTTTGAGCTTGAACTCCTTGAGTCGCATCTATCACTAATATCGCACCTTCACAAGCAGCTAAAGAGCGTGATACTTCGTAAGTAAAATCTACATGTCCAGGAGTATCTATAAGATTAAAAATATAATTTTCTCCATCATCAGCAGAATATTCAACAGTTACAGCGTTTAATTTAATAGTTATGCCCCTTTCTCTTTCTAAAGGCATACTATCAAGCATCTGTTCTTTTAATTCTCTTTTTTCTACTGCGTGAGTGTATTCTAAAATACGGTCTGCAAGCGTAGACTTTCCATGATCAATATGAGCGATAATGCTAAAATTTCTAATCTTCTTTTGATTATATTCCATAATTAAAAATTATATTAAAAAAATGTATTTTTTAAAAGAAATTATATAAATAGTTATAAAATAAAGTTCTCAATTCTATTGATTACAATGTAACCATCTCTATTATATACGTCTTCTCTATTATATGTAATTGGTGTTCTATCTGGTTTTAAAACGAGGCCTCCAGCTTCTTCAACGATAATTTGAAAAGCTGCGGTATCCCATTCTTTTGTACCTGCGCTCATTCTTAAAGTAATTTCACCAAATCCGTTTGCGATATAACAAGCTTTAATTGAACTTCCTACAGGTTCAATCTTAGTTATTCTATTTTTATATTTTTCACAAAGTGCTTTTTCTTTTTCGTTAAAATGAAAGACTGAACGATAGCAAGTTAAATCTTCAATTTTATCACTTACATGAATCTTAGTTGATTTTCCATCTTTAAATACGTAAGCTCCATTACCTTCACTAGCAAAATACATTAAATCTAATGCAGGGATAACAACTACTCCTACAACTGCTTTATGTTTATACGCTAATGCGATATTTATCGTAAACATATCATCTTTTTTAACAAAATCTTCAGTTCCGTCAACTGGATCGATAATCCAAACATAATCGGAATCTAATCTTTTTTTGTCATCAAGACTCTCTTCAGTTAAAAAAGCATAATCTTTAAATCTTTCACTTAAATATTCTCTAATTATTTTGTCGCTAGCTTTATCAGCATCTGTCACCGGAGAATTATCACTTTTAATTTCAACATCAAAACCATTGTAATAATAATCTAATACAACCTTTTTTGCTTTTAATCCAGCTTCGATTGCTGCGTTTAATTCTTTTTCATATTTCATACAATTAATTTCAAAAAAACTCAATCCAAAGATTGAGTTTATCCTTTCTTAGAATGCTTTATTAATACAGCCAAACACTTCGCATTTAGCTTTAACTACATCCTTGATTCCTTGTTTTGAAGGTCCAAGTAATTTTCTAGGATCGTAAACTTTTTCAGGATCTGTAGTTGCACAAATTTCTCTTAAAACCTTAGCGAATGCTTGTTGATTTTCAGTGTTGACATTAATCTTACAAGTTCCTCTTTCGATAGCCATTTTAAGTTGAAAATCAGGAATTCCACTTCCACCATGTAAAACAAGTGGTACTTTACATAATTCATTGATTTCTTCCATTTCTTTAAAGCCAAGTTTTGGTTCTCCATGATATGGTCCATGGACTGATCCTAAAGCTGGAGCTAAACAATCGATTCCAGTTCTATCAATTAAAGTTTTACATTCATTTTTATCAGCATATAAAACACCTTGAGAAACAACATTATCTTCTTGTCCACCGACATGTCCAAGTTCAGCTTCGACACTGACATTTCTAGCGTGAGCGTAATCGACAACTTCTTTCGTAATTCTAATATTTTCTTCAAAATCATGATGTGAAGCATCGATCATAACACTTGTAAATCCAGCATCAATTGCTTTTTTACAAACTTCGAAGCTTGATCCATGATCGACGTGAAGTGCAACTGGGATTGTAATGTTATTATCTTTAATATAACCATTGACTAATCCAACGATTGTATCGACTCCACCCATATATTTCATAGCGCCTTCGCTAACACCTAAAATGACAGGTGCTTTTAGTTCTTGACATTCGTCTAAAATAGCAGATACCCATTCAAGGTTATTGATATTAAATTGAGGTACTGCATAGTGACCTTCGTGTGCTTTTTGAAGCATCTCACACATATTAACAAGTTTAGTTTCCATTTTTAAATTCCTCCAAAAAAACTATTCTTCTTTATTTAATACATCTTCATCAGTTTCACCGCTGACATCATCATCATTAGATAAGCCTTCATCATCACCATCTTCTTCGATATCATGATTTTCTTTATCTTCTTCTTCCATATCTTTATAGAAAGAATTCATATCGATATGAACATCATCATATTTATGACGTTCTCTTAAATCCCAATTTCCTTCTTTTAAATTAACAAATCTACCATCTAAGGAAAGATTTGTATAGAATTTAGAGATTTTGTCGCTCTTTGTTCCTTCATCAAATTCAAGTTTAGAGCTAACTTCATCATATAATTCTTTAAAGCTTATTTCATATTGACGTTCTCTTAAGATTGAATAAGCTACATCAACCATGGATTCATTTTTATAATTTTCCATAAAATTCTCCTTTTAATCGTTTAATATTATACTTTAAATTAAAATATAATTCTACATTCTTGATAAGACTTCTTCTTTACCTAAAATCTCAATAATATGATACATTTCTATACCATGATCTTTTCCAGTAATTTTAAGTCTAATTGGCATATATAAATCTTTTCCTTTAATGCCAGTTTCTTGTTGAATCGACTTAAATAATGCCTTTATAGTGGCATCATTAATTTCTTCTAAAACACTAAGTTTTTCTTTAAAAGAATTAATAACTACATTTGAAGTTTCTTTATTTAATATTTCTTTTTGAACTTCATCAAATTCGTATTTCGGACTGACTAATTCTTCGACATCATTTTTTAAATCGATGAGTTTAACTATTTCATTTTTATAAATCAATGAAATATTTTTAAGCTCAACATCACTCATCTCCTTTTTAAAATTTACTTGTTTTATAAATGGTAGTGCTTTTAATAAATATTCTTCATCATCCATGTGCTTAATATAATGAGAGTTCATATATTCTAAACGCTTATTATCAAACATACTTGGGGAAGAAGAAAGTCTTGTAGGATCAAAAGCTTGTATCGCTTCTTCTTTAGTAAATATCTCTTTATTTTCTTCGCTTGTCCATCCTAATAAGAATAAGAAGTTAAATATCGCTTCTGGTAAATATCCAAGTTCTTTATATTGAGACATAAATTGAAGGATATTGTGATCTCTTTTGCTTAACTTTTTACCATTAGGATTGACGATGATTGTCATATGACCAAATTTAGGTGGTTCCCGGTTAAAATATTTATAAATTTGAAGTTGTTTAGGAGTGTTAGAAAGATGCTCTTCCCCTCTTAAAACATGTGTTATTTCCATGATGTGATCATCGACTACAACTGCAAAATTGTAAGTTGGAATACCATTAGATTTCATAATTACAAAATCACCGATATCATCGCTAGAGAAACTAACTTCACCTCTAACTAAATCGTTAAATTTAAAAGTTACTCCACTTTCCATCTTTAATCTGATAGTTGGTTTTCTACCTTCTTTTTTATATTTTTCTATCTCTTCAGTTGTTAAATTTAAACAATGCCTATCGTATTTAAAAGATTTAACACCGTTAGCAAGTTGATTTTCTTTCATTTCAGCAAGCTCATCTTCACTGCAATAGCAATAATATGCATAACCTTTATCAACTAACTCTTGAGCGTATTTTCTATATAATTCAAGTTTTTCAGTTTGTCTATAAGGTGCATATTTTGGGTTCATCTTATATGGAGATTCATCAGGAATTATACCTAACCACTCTAAATCTTCGATTTGACTTTTTTCAGCACCTGGAATATTTCTTTCTAAGTCCGTATCTTCAATTCTAACTACGAAATCTCCGTTATATTTTTTAGCAAATAAATAATTAAATAAAGCGCTTCTAGCTCCACCGATATGAAGATATCCAGTAGGTGAAGGTGCATATCTAACTCTCACTTTTTTATCCATTACTTTTCCTCCAATAAGCATACGCTATAACATTCGATGGCTTCTTTTTTTCCAACATTTCCAAAGCCTTCATTAGTTCCGGCTTTTATAGAAACCTTATTAGTATCTATCTTTAATGTTTTAGCGATATTCACTTTTATTTTTTCTTTATAGTCTTTTAATTTTGGTTCTTCTAAAGATATAAATGTATCAATGTTTGAAATCGTATATTTTTCACTAATATATTTTTCATTTATTTCTACAAGCATCGAAATAGAACTTCTACCTTTATTAATCGGATCATTATCTTTAAATATTTCACCGATATCTTTATTTCCTGATGCTCCTAATAAAGAATCTATTATAGCGTGAGTTAAACAGTCTCCATCACTATAAGAATAAGAAGTTAATTTCGATGGAATTTTAACTCCACCAATAATAATTTCTTCACCTTCTTTTAATTCGTGTATATCTTTACCAAAACCGATTCTCATATTGATTAAACATTGAATCTGAAGAAGAAAATATCACCATCTTTAGCGACATATTCTTTTCCTTCAATTCTTATTTTTCCTGCATTTTTTAAAGCTAATTCTGATTTATATTGCATCATATCATCATAAGAATATACTTCAGCTCTAATAAATCCTTTTTTAAAATCAGTGTGGATAATCCCAGCGCAATCAGGAGCTAACATTCCATTTTTAAATGTCCAAGCTCTAACTTCATCTTCACCAACAGTAAAAAAAGTTGATAAATTCAAAAGTTTATAGCTAGCTTTAATAAGACTATCTAATCCTGATTCACTAGCACCGATAGAACTTAAAAATTCTTGTTTTTCTTCTTTTGAATAATTCACTAATTCAGCTTCAATTTCACAACAAATTGGGATACATTGTGAATTTTCTTTAGCAGCATATTCTTTAACTTTTAAATAATTTTCGCAGTGATCAATATCGCTTAAATCAGAATCACTGACGTTAGCAACGTAAATAATTGGCTTTAAAGTTAAAAAAGAAAAACCTGATAAAATCTTTTTCTCTTCTTCGCTTAATTTTAAGTTCCTTAAAGCCTTTTCGTTTGTTAAGCATTCTTTAGCTTTAATTAATACTTCATATTCAGCTTTTGCTTCTTTATCCTTTGAAAGTTTAGCTTTAGCTTCAACTTTTCCAATTCTATTAGTAACTGTATCTAAATCAGCCATAACAAGTTCAAGGTTAATAATTTCGATATCTCTTATAGGATCGACAGAATTTTCAACGTGGATAATATCGCTATTAACAAAACATCTAACAACTTCAATAATAGCATCGGTTTCCCTAATGTGACTTAAAAATTGATTTCCTAAACCTTCACCTTTGCTTGCGCCTTTAACAAGTCCAGCAATATCAAAAAATTCAAAAGATGTATAGATGGTTCTTTTAGGATTAAAAATATTTGATAAATCATCAACTCTAGTATCATTAACTAATACGCTTCCAACATTTGGATTAATTGTTGCGAAAGGATAATTTGCTGCTTCAGCATGACTAGATGTAATAGCGTTAAATAATGTAGATTTTCCAACATTTGGTAATCCGACTATTCCTGCTTTTAAACCCATACTTAAACAACCTCCATAAAATTCTTTAATATTATATATAATATTACTCAAAAATTCATTAATTTTTATTAATATGTCTACTTTTTGTATAAAGTTAAAATCATCTCTTTAATTTCGTCTAAACAAATCAATAATAAAGGATTAAATTGACCACATTCGCCGTTTTTAATCATACCTAAAGCAATTTCATGAGGATAGCCTTTTTTATAACATCTATCACTAACTAAAGCATCATAAACATCAGCTAAAGAAACAATCTGCGCTGAAATCGGAATTTGATCTCCTCTAAGTCCATCAGGATATCCGTTTCCATCGTATTTTTCATGATGCCAAGAGCAAATTTCATAAGCATATTTTAAAAGTGGTTCTTTTATCCCAAGTTGCTTAATGATATCTCCACCGATTTTGCAATGAGTTTTAACAATCTCAAATTCTTCTTTCGTTAATTTACCAGGTTTATTTAATATTGAAGCATCAATTCCAATTTTTCCGATATCATGAAGCGAACTAGCTAAAGAAATCAACTCTATATCTTCTTTTTTAAGCTTATATTTATCAGAAATACTTACAAGTTTTTCTCCAAGCAATTTAGATATCTCACTTACATGAATAACATGAGGTCCATTCTCACCGCTTCTAAATTCAACAATATGAGAAAGAATATTGATCATCACTCGATTATTTCTTTCTTTTTCCTTCATTTCTTTAATTAGGACTGAAACTAATTGTTTTTGTCTTGAATAGACCTTTATAGCGCTCAAAACTTTTCCGATAACAATTTCTTTTCTAAATGGTTCAGCAATATATTCTGAAGCACCATTTTCATACGCTTCCTTGATACTATTTTCACTTTTATCTTTAATAAGCATAATTAAAGGTATATCTTCGTTATAATGATTATTAATTAAAAAAGATAAGAAATTAAAATTATTTTCTTCGATTAATGAATGGCTATATAAAATTACAGAAATTCCAGTTCCGTATTGTTCGAGTATCCTTTTAGCTTCTATTTCACTTGTCGCCTTACAAAAATCAAAATCACCCTTAAGAAATTCACATAAAGTTTTTATATTATCACTTGATTTATCAGCAATAAGAATCGTTGGCTTAAGACTTTTTAAATTGTTATCTTTATTATTTTTTATTTCTTTAGTAGATTTCATTCTAATTAATTTAGATTCTACTTTTTTAAGTTCGTCACAAACAATTTTATTATTGATATAAGCACCTAAAACATTAATTTTTAAATTAATACCATTGCTATTATTTATTTTTAGTGTAGAGATATTCTCTTTTAACCTATTTAAAACAGTATTAAAATCATTTTCTTTTATAGAGTCGAAGATAATTAAGAATTCATCTCCACCATATCTAATAACAATATCATTCTTTCTTATTGTCTTTTTAAATAAAGAGACTACTTCAACTAAAATCGCATCACCGATATTGTGTCCATAAATATCATTATAAAATTTAAAATTATTTATATCAATAACAGCTATTCTACAATCTAAAACTCTATTTTTAATATTTTCTTCGTAATATCTTCTATTTAAAGCTCCTGTTAATACATCTTTATAAATTTTATCGTAATAAGAATTCTCATCATCACCTAAAACTGTTTTGACTTTTAATTCGTTAACAAAACTATCATCTACAGGAGTAATTATTTCCATAATATGGGGCACATCATCAATTTCAATATATCTCGAATGAACTTGATAAAATCTTCCGTTCAAAGATTCGATCTTAAAAAAATCTTTTTTTGTATTGAATGCTTTTAAACAAACACAATTTTTACAAGGTAAACTTCTATTCCAAAATTTAAAAAATTTTTCATGTTTTTCATCCATATAATTTATATTTTCTTTAACATTTTTAATATATTCAATGTCTTCTTTATTAAACAAGCGCACTTGAACATCGATCCTATTTAAGGACTTTATTTCTTCTTCTATTTCTTTTTGTGTAAACTTAATATTACTCATAAGATACTTTTATTATATGTTATTTTTAAAAAAAATTTTAATTATAATTTTATTAATTTTACCAAAAATATAAAAAAGACCAATTTTAATGGTCTTTTTTGTTCAAGAAACTTAATAAAATTATTTTATTGTTATGTTAACTGCTCTTAATCCTTTTTCACCAGTTGTTGGTTCAAAAGTAACTAATGCGCCTGGTTTTACAGTTTTGTAACCTTCCATATTTAATGAAGAGAAATGGAAGAAATAATCTTTTCCTTCTTCATCAGTAATGAAACCGAAACCTTTAACACTATTAAAGTTCTTAACTTTTCCGTTTAATTCAGCCATATTTACCTTTCTACAAGCTTTAATCAACTTGATAATATAAATATAAATCAAATACTCGAAATTTTAAACATAAAAATTATTAAAATTTTATTAAAAATTTAGTCTTTTTATCGTTTTATAAATAAAAGGAGAAATCGTTAGAATAACTATTATTCCTATTAATAGTGTTGAAAGTATACTTAGATAAGGTAAAGAAAACCTTATTGTTATTTTTAATTGATTACCTATTATTTTATTAATCATTATTTGAGAAAATAATAATCCAACGAATGAAATTATGATTGCTATCACTAGAACAAAGACATTTTCTAAAAAATATACTTTAAATATTTGTTTATTTGAAAAACCTAATATATTAAAAATTCTAATGTCTTTTTTACTCTCATCAAGATTAATTGAATTTATTACAACAATAATAATTAACGAGAAAAACATTAATAAAAAACTAAAAACCATCAAAATGATAGATAAAATATTTAAAGTTTCATCTAAACTACTTTCTAATTCGTTGAGTATATTTTCAAATTTATATTCGTAAAATAACGAATTTAATACCGAAATGTCATCGCTCGAATAAGCTTTTTCACTTTCAAAAACAATTGAGTCGATAATCAAATTAAAACATGAAATTTGAAATAAATCCCTAAATAAAGAAATACTAAAATTGCTATCATGATATATATAAAAATTATCGCTATCATAAATTCCGCTTATTTTAAGTTCAATGATTTTAAAATTGTTCTTTAAATAGTTTTTGTCATTATTTATTGATGTTAAACCTAAATAGAGTGAGTCTCCAACACCAAAATTAAATTTATTTTTAATAGAATTAGATATCCCAATTTCTTTAATGTTTTTAGGATTGTTTCCTTCAATTAAATTATTTTTAAGCGTTGTAAATTTCAAATTATCACCGCTAAAATTTAACATATTTCCGTATATAAAATTATCGTCGATAGCTACTTCAGTTTTATTATCATACTTACAAAAATCATCTAAATATATTTCTAATTTTTCTTTATCGTTTGTTAAAAAAGAAGAGTTTACAAATCCACTTAACATTTCACTACCGCTATTTTTATAACCTCCATTTGTAGAAAAATAATAATTTTCTCCAAGATCAAAATTTTCTTTTAAATGATTTAAAACACTGAAATCTATTAAATTACCGACAACAGAATAAACGTATATTTTATTCGAATTATTATTATTCTCATTAAAATTTAATGGAGAATAAGTACTATTTTCATTATCAAAAAGATATTCTTTAAACTTTGAATCGTACATTATTTTATTAAGAAAATAATTTTGTTCTTCTTTTAATTTTATATAGTAAACTTTCTTCATAACCCAAGGTTCTTTAAAACTTTTATTAATTTCGATACTTGAAGGAAACCTCATATTATCTTCAAAAACTATTTTATTAAAAAGCGGATTCGTATGGTAAATCATGCTTTTATTGCTCATCACAACACCTTTAACTTTAAAAATTTGCTCATCTTCATAATTCCAATTATCATTCATTAAATACAAAGAAACTAATAAATCATCTGTTTTTAAATAGTTATTAATAGTTTCATAACTTCTTTCAATCGATAAATTCAAACAAATATTTTTAAGCTGAGGATAGTTTAAACCAATTAATATTTCATCATCTTTCAATTCGCCTTGCTCACTTTCTATACCTACATCTTTTAAACTATTAATATACTTAAATTCATTAAAATGTCTTATCGAAAATCCTTCAATTTTTCTTTTTATTGGTTTAGTTACATCATAAAATTCATTTTTATCTTTAAAGAAATTTTCAAAATCAACTAAATAATTTACTCCAATATACTCAATATCATCATGATATATTTTTTTAATTTCTTCTACTTCTTCATAGGTCGCACCTTGAAAATCTTTTATTAGCGGATCTTCATTTTTTCTTGATAAAACCAATGATTGATTTCCTAAAATATCATGAAATGAATTTTTTAAATTATTAGAAATGTTATTTCTAACTAATATCGATAAACCAAAAGTTAAAAAAGCGAAAGTTAAAAAAATATTTGATATCGAATACCTTATTCTTTTTTCTTTAAATAAGTTTTTAAAATGATTAAATATAAAATTAAATGAAATCTTTCTTTTATTATTGTTTATTTTCTTTTTAATCATCTCATTTTCATTAATCTTTTTACTTTTAATTTCAATTATTTTTTTATTTTCAATTTTTAAAATATAATCACCATATTTTAAAGCACTCTCACTATCATGGCTAACACAAATTATTAACCTTTCTTTACTTAATTCCTTTAAAATTTTAAATATATTTTCACTATTTTTAGAATCCAAACTTCCTGTTGGTTCATCTGCAAAAATAACTTCTGGATGATTTATTAAACTTCTAGCGATACATACTCTTTGCTTTTCTCCACCACTAAGGTTTTTTACCAATTTACTTTTTAATTCTTTTATACCTAAAGAATACAAAATCATATCGATTTCCTTATTATTTTCTTCTTTATTTTTAATTGTATTATCTTTTAATAAAGAAAGATTATTATAAACAGTATCATTTTCAAATAAATTAAAAGATTGAAAAATATATCCAAAATTTTCAATTCTAAGTTCTTTAATTGAATTAGCATTTTTAATATTAACGTTTTTAAAAAATATATTTCCTTTATAATTTAAATCTATTCCAGATAACATATTTAAAAATGTACTTTTACCGCATCCTGAATCTCCGATAACGAAATATAAGCCTTTATTTTTAAAAGTGTAATTAATATCTTTCAATATTGTTCTATCATTGAATTTCTTTGTTAAATTAACTACTTTCATTCTTCTTTCAACTCCTTAATAATTTCAATTTTCTTAGTAGTTGATAAAGGAATAAAACAAGATAATAAAAACAAAATGATCAATGAAGCTACGATTATTAAATAATTCATATTCGATATGTAAAGTAAATTAGTTATCGAAAAATAATTAAAAAGTATATTATTCCCTACTCCTTTTAATAAAAAGTACAGTAAACATCCAACTACTAAAGAAAAGAAAAACACAATTAATTGTTCATTAATAAAAACATTATGAATCATATCTTCATTAGATCCAATAACTCTTAAAATAGCTATTTCTTTCCTACTTTTTCTTAATGAAGAATACACTAAAAACGATATTAAAAATATATTACATAAAGAAATAATTAATATAAAAAAATCAATTCCATAAAAGAATAATTTTGTAATATCAACAAAAGAATCGATTATAAAATAATTTTCGTTTTCAATTTTATATAGTGGATTCGAAGAATTATTAATCTCATCAATCATTATTTTTATTTTCTTCTTTTCAGAACTATTAATCTTAAAAATCAATACATATGAAGATAATTCTTCGTTATTTTTTCCATATTTTAATAAATCGTAATAGCTACATAGTTTTGATAAAGAA
>CAVKZO010000040.1:0-11708 GCA_963661135.1 Lachnospiraceae bacterium
GAAAGAATTGATTATTTATTAAAATTAAAGAAAAGGAGAATAGAATATGAACGAACAAGAAAAGAAATATAGATATGAAGCTGATACATTTAGTAAAAGAGATTTTGAAGAAGATTTTAATGATTTTGTTTCAAGACATCCAAATTTAGAAGATGACTTATCGCATGAAGAAAATGTCGAACACGATAAAGTTAGAGCGTTTTTTATCAAATGTGAATTAGACAATTTCAAGAATGTTCTTGAATGTTTATATAAGGAGAAAGAGTATGACAAAATCAATTGATAAAAGATTGGAAGCGTTAGATGTTTTGATTAAGTTATTGAGTCAAATTAACATCAAATATGAAAAGATTACGAATGAGTATGGTAATTTTACACTCAAAATAGAAGATCCATATGAAGACCCTTACACATTTATAATAACCAGAGATGAATTAGATGTGTTGAAAGAAGTATTAGATAATATGAAAGGAGAATAATTGTATGGTAAACGAGTATAAAGTAAAAGATTTTGAAATAGCTGTTGATGATACTGGTAGTTTAGTAGGTAGTTCGAAAGATGGTTTTGTTACGAAATTGATCAAACTCTTTGAAGAAGACTATGATGATACTGATTATTACCTATATGACCGAGAACACAATCAATTTGTGAGATTTTATAAAGACGGCTTCATTAAAGTTGATATATTCGAGGACAATGAAGAAAATGAAAAAGCGTTAAGCATATTGCGTTGCACTCATTATGATTTAATGGACACAGGTATATTAAAATGAATTTTGATTTAAAAAAAACATAAAACTAAAATGCTTAAACAATTTGTCATGGCTGAAACAAAAGATGAAGCAATAGAAAATATTAAACATTGTTATTCAACTTTAACACCAGTTGAAATAGTAGAAATAAAGGAGGATTAAGAGAATGGAAAAAGAAAAATTAACAATAGATGACGCACTTGATTTTATCGGTGAGAAAATTGATATTTTAAACGGCAATTTGGCTCACGCAAAATATGTTATTCATAATAAAAAAATAGAAGATTGTGTAAATGATGAATTGATACAATATAAAAATGTTTTCAATTTTTTAACGGATATAAAATATAAGGAATAATACATGAAATATACAATAGAAAGGGCTTCATCATTCTTTACTAACAATCAACCTTGTAAAGAGGCTTATAGAGATAAAGAAAGTGATCTTTGGATAGTAGAAATTGAAGATCTTGATGCTTTTATAGAAAAATATAAAAGAATAGTTATAGACTGTAATGGTTTTTTAGACGGAATTAAACACATTATTATCTATGATGATTATATTGAATAAAAATATTATTTAAAACTTTTTTAAAAAAATACTTGATTATATTTAATTAAAAGTATTATAATAAATACATGGAAAAGAAAAAGAAGAAAAAACTAGATATTGTATTTATATTATTGTTAATAGCTTCACTTCTAATTAGTTTAATAGCTTTGTTTATAAATTTCTTTCCAGTAAAACTAGCATTAGGAATTGTAGCCGGATTAACAGGAATATCCGCATTAATATATTTAATAATATTTAGATCTTAGAAAGGAGAAAAAATATGGCTAACAATTTAGCACAAATTAGGGGAAAATATCAAATTTCTCAAACAAAACTTGCAAAATCTATTGGCGTAACAAAACAAGGATTATGTTTTGCTGAAAAAGGAAGATGTTCTGTTTCATTAGCAAAAAAAGTTTCAAATTTTTTAGGAGAAGATGTTATTGATATTTTAGGAACAGATGTTCTTGTTTTCGCTCCTAAATCTGAAGAAGAAAAAGCAAAGATTATCGAAATAATTAAAAATTATGAGGTAAAATAATGTTTACAAAGAAAAAAGAAGAAGCTTTAAATAGCGAAATAGCCTGTTTAAAGCACGAATTGGCTGAACTTAAAGAAATAGTCAAGACACAAGAATTGATTAAACTAAGGGCAGAAAATGCACGTTTAAAAGAGATTGAACAATTGGTTGGTAAAGTTCGTTTTAAAATAAAAAGCGTTGCTTATGTCGAAGAAGAAAATAAAATTCTTGTGAAGTATGAAATTCCTAATATTAAAGTAGATCTTGATAGTGAGAATAATCCTATAAAAAACGATTTCTTTTATTCGGTTAATAAATTACAATTAATTCCGTTTGAAGATATGAAGAAAATTCAAGTCGTTATAAGTGAAATTAAAGATAAAAATAAAAAATAAATAAAATTTAAAAAAAGTCTTGATTTTATTTATAAATTAGTTTTATAATAATATCAGTCAAAAGAAAAGGAGGTTGAAATGCTTACAATTAAAGAAATTTTAAAAAAATATAGAAAAGAAAAAAAATATACTTTAGATGAAGCTTCAGAAAAAACCGGCATAAGTTCAGTTACTTTGTGTAAATACGAAAAAGGTAAAGTCTTACCAACTGTAGAAAATTTATACAAATTAGCTAATATATACGGATTTGATTATTCTGAAACGTGTAAAGTATTAAGAAAAGAAAAAGAAAGCAGAAAGGAATAATATGGAAGAAGTAAAAAACGAAACAAATCTTACAAATGAAAATTATTTTTCAGACACAAACCGAAAAAAATACATGAGTGCTTCTTTATTTAAAGATTTTTTAAAATGTGAAGTTTATGCGCTTGCAAAAGTAAATGGAGAAATCGAAGATAAAAAGACTGATGCATTATTATTCGGTGGTTATGTAGATGCTTATTTCTCAGGAGAACTCGAACAATTCATTAAAGAAAATCCTGAAATGTTCACAAAGCAAGGAACTTTAATGGCTAAATATAAAGCTATCGACGAAGTTATTGATACTATTGAACATGATGAATTATTAATGAAATATCTTAACGGAAAAAAACAAGTGGTAATGACCGGTGAAATTGAAGGTGTCCCTTGGAAAATTAAAATGGACTCATATCATCCAGAAAAACTTATTGTAGATCAAAAAATTATCAAAGATATGGATAAAACTTGGATTGAAAGAGATGGTTATAATGTTAAAGTAGATTTTATAGAAGCTTATAGGTATGATATACAAGGCGCTTCTTATCAAGAAATTGAAAGACAAAATAGTCATGGTGAAAAACTTCCATTTGTGTTAGCGGTAACTACAAAAGAAGAAAGTCCTGATAAAGAACTTATCAAAATAGACCAAGAATATTTAGATAATGCTTTAGAGGAAATTAAAGCAAAAGCACCTAGATATTGGCGTATTCTTCAAGGGAAAGAAGAACCAATCGGATGCGGACACTGTCCTGCTTGTAGAGCAAAGAAAAAACTTACAGGTGTTAAATCTTATAAAAAACTATATAAAGAAACGGAGGAATAAATATGGCAAAAGAAAAATTCACAACACTTCCTATTAACCTTATGGAAATGGCGGATAAAGACTTTATGAGTTCAGAAATATTTGCAGATGGCGAAGAAAGAATTTATACTATTGAAGGTATTAGAGAAGAAGTTTTAGTAAACGAATTAAAGAAAACGGAAGATACTAAACCAGTTGTATATTTTGTTGAAACTGATTTAAAATTAGCTTTAAATATGGTTAACATTAAAACAATTACAAAAATATACGGCACAGTTAGAGCCGATAAATTAGTCGGCAAAAAAATACAAATCTTTAAAACATCCACGAACGCTTTTGGACAAATGCAATCTTGTTTAAGGATTAGACCATTTGTTCCAGAATTAAAATGCTCTGTGTGTGGTAAAGAAATAGATGATGCTACCTATTATGGATCAATTAAAAAATACGGAAAACCATATTGTGGTAAAGAATGTTTAGACAAAGATACGAAGGGAGAACAATTATTATGAGTTTAAACTTAGAAAACTACGCTAGTAAAAGCGAATATCCAGTAATTGACGGAGGAGATTATGAAGTTGTCTTGCGAATAGAAAGAAAAATTACAAGCGACGGCACAAAAGATTTTGCTTCTTGTGACTTCTTAATTAGAAATGATAAAGAAGCAATCGAATCTAATAGTCTTAATGCAAAATTCAAAGGCGCACATGTCTTTGATAGATGTTGGAGAGATAAAAACAACATCGAATGGTTCGATTTAAAGAAACTTGGAAGCATTCTTGTTACTCAAAAAAATAAAGAAAGTTATCAAACTTCTTTCGATGATATTGATGAATGCTTACAATATTTAAACGGTATTACATTAGTTATTACTGTTGAGAAGAAATTTGATGATTATTTTCAAAAAGAAGTTAATAGTGTAAAATATTTATCATATAAAGCTTCTAAATTAGGCAAATACGTTGCTCCAGAAGCCGAAAAAGTTACACCTACTGCACCTGCACCTGAAACTGTAATGCCAGTAGATGATAACGATCTTCCGTTCTAGGTTAGAATCCGCTCTTCTAATATATTAAATCCAAAATTAATTTCTATTCTAAAATCTTTATAACTGCAAGAACCAGAGAGCGGCTGGTTCGTTTCCGTAGCAGAATAAGTCTCTTATAGGTGCAAATCCTATTGCTACGTCCTATTTTAATAAACACAAGGAAATGTGTATAAAACCCGTTGCAAAATACATATATCGTTAATTATATGAACTAAGTATTAGGCGAGGACTTAGGCGGTTACTGGTACGCATAAAACACCAGTATAAAAAATAAAAAAAGCCTTAATTATGAAAGTGGGAAAAAAATATGAATTACGAAGAACTTGAACAAAAATATATACAAATTCCTCAAGAAATTAAACAAACAAAAAGATGGGTTTGCTATAAAACAGAAATAAGAGATGGATACGAAACTAAAATTCCAACAAATGCAATAAGTGGTGGATATGCTTCTACTTCTGATCCAAATACATGGGCTAGTTTTAAATTAGCTTTAAAGGGTTGCGTTAAGTATGGTTTTACCGGTTTAGGATTCATGCTTGGAGAAGATAAAAGAACAGGAGAAACTTATTTCGGAGTTGATTTAGATAATCACATAGATAAAGTTACAGGTAAAAAACCTTATGATACCTCCGAAGAGTTTCAGGAATTTGCATATATTTTTATAAACGCATTAAATTCTTATACCGAATATTCTCATAGTGGTGAGGGTGTTCATATTATTTGTAAAGGGAAACTTCCTAGTGGTGCAAGAAAAAGTAAAGGCGTAGAAATGTACGATTATCGCCGTTTCTTTACAATGACCGGAAATATTATTAACAACGTTCCTATAAAAGATTGTGAAGAAGCAATTAAACCACTTTGGGAGCAATATTTAAATGTTCCTTCTAACAATACTAGCAATAATAACTTTAATTCAACATACGAAAAAACACCTCAAGTTACTGCTAAAATAAACGCTAATGGAAGTGTTACTTTTGAAGAAGTAGAACAAGTTAATGTTACAGGAAACGTTAAAATGTCTGATTATGAACTTATTGAAAAAATTAGAAATAGTCAACATGGAAATGAATTTATGCGTTTATACAACGGAGATATGACAGCATACGGAAACGATCATAGTGCTGCGGATATGGCTTTATGCAAAATTTTAGCATTCTGGACACAATGTGATCCCGAAAGAATGGATAGAATCTTTAGACAATCCGCTTTAATAAGAGATAAATGGGAAAGAAGGTGGGGAGATAGCACTTACGGAAAAAACACAATAGAAAGAGCTATTTCAACACAAAAAGATGTTTATACACCTACTCAAAAAGTAGAAAAAATAGTAATACCAGTAAAAACTGATAATGGAAGTCCTATTCAACCGCAAGGTGACCTTGTTGAATTCACAGATAAGAACGATCCTATTGTAAAAATTAAACAAGTATTTAAAAATTATTCTTTAACTGATACCGGAAACGCTGAAAGGTTTTATGATTATTTTGGAGAATTCTTTAGATACGATACAAAGGCTAAAAATTTCTTATTTTGGAACGGAAAAACTTGGACTTATGATAGCAAAATCTATATTAAAAAATATGCTGACATTCTCATTGATGTGTTAAAACAAGAAATTAAACAAACTAATCAAAAAATAGAAGAATTATTAAAAAATAAAGAACAAACAACTGTTGTCGGTGGAGATGATAGTAATGTTGAAATAGATAGCAAAAAATCAAAAACTTTAAATGATTGGAACATTAATCAATATGAAAATTTATTAAAATCACAAGCTGATAATTTAAAACGTGTGTCTAATAAAGCCGGAAAAGAAGCGATGATTGTTGAATTTCAACATTTACACGAAATTGCTGTTATTACTGAAGAATTTGATACACAAGAATATTTCTTAAATACTGATAGTGGTGTTGTTGATTTAAGAGATGGAAGAATCCTTCCTTTCGATAGAAAATATAAATTATCAAAAAATACAAATGTATTGGTTTCTTATAACGAACCTAAAACATTTATTAAATTTTTACACGATATATTTAAAAGACCTAATATTAACGAAACTGAAGAAATTATTGATACAGTACAAATGTTTTTTGGAGGTGCTTTATTAGGGAGAACAAACAAAGATTCAATCGGTATTTTATGGGGAAATGGAAGTAATGGTAAATCTACTTTTGTAAAAGTTATTAAAAAAGCATTCGGAGAATACGGGAAAACTGTTAATCCAGAACTTCTTCTTCAACAAAAGAATTCGAGTATGCAATCTTCTGAATTTACTTTTGCTTCTTTAAAAGGTGCTAGGTTATTAACAATGTCCGAAACCGATGAAGGTGAAAGAATGTCAGATAAAACAATTAAAAAACTTACTTCAGGAGAAGAAATTTCAGCACAAAAGAAGTTCGGAGATCAATTCGAATTCGAACCAACTTTTACACCTGTAATGTCTACTAATAATCTTCCAGCAATTAGAAGTAAAGATTACGGTATTTGGAGACGTATTTTCCTTATTCCGTTTTTAGTAAAATTCACAGATGAAACTAAAGATATTCATATGCCTGAAAAGTTAAATGCTGAATTACCTCAAATTTTAGGTTGGCTTATTCAAGGTTGTTTAAAATTAAATAAAGAACATAACGGAGTTATACCAAAACCAAAATGTTTAGAAGAAGCCTTAGCCGATTATAAAAATAATATGGATGTCGTTAATCTTTATATCGCTAACAATTGCCAAAACTTTCCAGGATACAAAACAAGTGCGGCTCGTTTATTCCAAGATTACAAAATGTGGGCTAGAAATAATAACGAATACGATATGTCTGAATCAAGGTTTAAAGCTGATATGATTTCACACAATTTTGCTCTTAAAAAAGATGCAAATGAAGGCTGGGTTTATGTAGGCATTAAACTTAATTCGGATAAAAAAGGTCACGACTTTGCAATGGATTTAGAAGCGGAGGAAGATAAGTAATGAACGAAAAAGAATTACAAATCAAATTAGGTGCTGCTACTGAAAAATTCATTGCTAAAACCTTAAGAAATTGCGGTTATTGGGTTTATAATATACCGATGAAAACTAGTGGTCAACCTTGTGATATAATAGCAGCTAAAGGAGCCGAAAACGAAACTTCTTCTTTAGTGTGGTTAATAGACGGGAAACATGTAAGAGGAGAAGAAGTTTCTTTTACTTTTGCTAGAATTGAACCTAATCAAATATCAGCAATGGGATATGCACACGATTTTGCTAAAATTAAAAACATAGGCTTTTGCATCTTCTTTGATAGAGATAAACAATTATATTGGTTATCGTTTGAAGAATATAAAGATTTTGCACAAAAAGGTGCTAAAAGTGTAAATATGAATAATTTGAGATTATTTACTGAGGTAATAAAAAATGCGAACAGTAATCAGTAATAAAATCTATGTGTATGAATCTAGTATGGAATTATATTGGTGGTGTTGCGACAATTTAATTGTTCAAAATCCTACATATGAAACAATGATGCGTTTAGGTAAAGAAGATGTTATTGCTAGAACGCACATAAAAAAAGATATGAAATTATTTGTAGAATCAGGATTTGATTTAGTTCTTCCTTTTGGTTGTTTATACGCTATTTGGAATATGATTAAAGATCATCCTTACGAATTGCGTTTTAACGATAATGGAAATGTTATTGATCAAACTATGATTAATACAACGCCTTTATATGATTATCAAGAAGAAGCGGTTAAAGCAATGATAAATGCAAAAGGTGGAATTTTAGAAGGTGCTTGTGGATGTGGAAAAACACAAATTGGAATAGAAATTGCTAAGCGTATAGGCAAAAACTGTTTATGGCTCTGTCACACTGGCGACTTATTAAGACAAACAGTAGCTAGAATTCATAAAATGTATCCTAAAATGAATGTAGGAACAATAACCGAAGGTGCTGTAAATATGGTCAATGACGGGATTACAGTTTCTACAATTCAAACACTTGTTAATGTAGATTCAGATATATATAAAAATAAATTTGATACGGTAATTACCGATGAATCTCATCACGTTTCAGGTTCACCAACTTTATCAAAAATGCATATAAAAATAATAAATAAAATCAGTGCCAGATACAAATTTGGATTAAGTGCTACACCTACAAGAAGTGATGCTTTAATAAAATCTATGTATACTTATATAGGCTGCAACACAAACGGAGAATTTGCTCCGGTATTTATTATTAAAAAAGAAAAAACTAATACGCTTACTGCGAAACATATCCGTTACGATTTAAATACACCTTGGTCTTATTCAGTTTTACAAGAAGATGGAACTTTTGATTATGCAAGCTTAATTGACTTTTTAGGAAATAATAAAGAAAGAAATCAAATAATTGTAGACAATATTGAAAGAACGTTAACTAAACACAAAAAACAAATAGTTTTATGCTCTAGAATCGATCAATGTGAACTAATCAATAAAATGTTACAAGAGAAAAATATAAATTCGGTTCTTTTAGTAGGAAAAGTCACAAAGAAAAAAAGAGATGAAATTTTAAACAGTAAAGTAGATTGGAATGTAATTGTTGCAACAATGTCTTTAGCAAAAGAAGGATTAGATGTTCCAGAATTAAGTTGTTTGCATTGGGCAATGGTTGTTTCTGATAAAGTTGCTACAATTCAAAGTGCAGGTCGTATAGAACGTGTGTTTGAAGGAAAACCAGAACCTGAAATTTATGATTATGTAGATGTTAATTATCCTTATTGTTTAGGAAAATATAAAAAAAGAGTTGCTTTTTTAAGAAAAAGGTAAAAAAAGAAGAAAGGAGATGGAGGGAAAAATGGAAGATTATACACAAGAATTACTTAATAAATTAGATGATGAAGTTTATGATAATGATGATGACGATGATCCTATAATTGAAAATAAAGATGGCGTTGATTATGGAGAAATTTTTGTCGGTTGGTATTATGGGTATAATATATTTTTTCGAGTAATTGATGTTAAAGAAGATAAAGCCTTAGTGTGTGAATTACAAACTTATAAAGGCGTTACTGAAGATGGCAAAAAATATGATTATTTTGATGAAGAGCAAAAAGCTTATGCTACTACTAGACCTGCAATATTTTTACCAGGAGAAAAAAGGAGAGTTTGGGTTAAAACTAGCACTAAAAACAATATGAAAATTATTTATTACCCCGTTCGTTATGGTTGCCCAATTTATAATAAAGTAAAAAGACAAGGTGTTGAATTTCCAAAGACTGGTATATATTTTGCAGTAAAACCTAATTGTGGTGTACTTGATCGTGGATGGCTAATTGAAGGTGTTCCTGAAGAATTCATAACTAAAAAGAAAAAAATAAAAGAAAAGAAAATCAATAAAAATAGTGCTTGACTTTGTTAAAAATATACATTAAAATATAAGCAGTTAAAGAAAAAAACGCAGTAAAGAAAGGAGAAGAAACTAAAATTATGATTATTGAAACGAATAAGATTATTCAAGGCGATGCAAATTCGCTGATGAAAGAACTTCCTGATAAATCGTGTCAAATGATATATACGGATGTTCCTTATTTATACGAAAACGGAGACGGTGGCTCTTCACCAGTTGCATTAAGGATAAGAGCAAATGCAAATCGTTTAGCCGGAGCAAATATCGATAAAGGATTTGATTATGAAATATTTAACGAATTTGCTAGGGTTATGAAAAAAATTAATTTATTTATCCGGTGTAGTAAATTACAAATATTCGATATTGCTAATTGGTGGCTTAATTACGCAAAAGAAAAAGGAATAAGATTGAATTACGAAATCTTAGTCTGGTGCAAAACAAATCCAACACCAGCCACAAACAATACCTGGCTTCCTGATATCGAATATTGTTTATACTTTCGTGAGGGGGGGGGTAAAACTCAATAACGGATATGAGTATAAGCACAAATTTTATATAAGTGGATTAAATGTAAATGATAAAGATGATTACGGACATCCTACTTGTAAGCCTCTAGATTTTGTTTTAAAAAACATAGCACATACTTGCAACAAAGAAGATTCAGGGTATGTATTAGATCCGTTTGTAGGGTCAGGAACAACAACTTTAGCTGCTAAGCGCTTAGGCTTAAACTGGTTAGGGTTCGAAATTAATGAAGAATTTTATAAAATTGCTGTTGATAGAATGAACGGCATTAATCAAAAAGGACAAATCAATTTATTCGATAGTGAATTTTAAAAAGGAGAAAAGAAGAGAATGAGAGATTTTGGCAAAAAAATAGAAAAAGCAATTAGATATTGCGATAGAACAGATACTTATTATGTTCAGTTTAGTTATGCAGATAGAACCGAAAGCAAATTAAGAAGTTTTCCGACATTAGAAGAAGCGAGAACTTATAGAGATGCAATTTATAAAGCAAAATTCGATGTTAAATTAAATGAAGATTTAGCAAAAATTTATACAACTGATAGAAGCGCAGTTTTATCAAAAAAAGGAGTTTTTCCAGCAAACGCAATTGACGATATGAATTTAAGTGTTGTCGATGAAAAATTTTATGATGAAGATTTCTTTTTAAGTTTCGTTGATGAACATTTAATCAGAGGATGTGGAAGATGCAAAATTTGTTTTTTAGGAATGTATAAAGAATTTAAAACATTAGAACAAATAGGAAAAGAAATTAATTTAACAAGAGAAAGAGTTAGACAAATTATCTGTAAAAGTTTATTAATTTTAAAAAGTGGAATAGTTTGCTACGCTCAAAATGAGAAACAAAAAGCAGAACTTGAATTAAAAAATAAAGAACTTGAAGATTTAAAAAAACAAAGACAAGAATTGATCGAAGCTTATAAAGTTAATAACGATTTAGAAAACGCAGAAATCGAAGCGTTTTTTGGAAAACCTACAATTTATACTTCTTTAAATGAATTTAGCTATTTAGGAACCGATTTAAGAATCGAAACATTAGATCTAAGCGTTAGAAGTTATAATTGTTTAAAAAGAGCAGGAATTCAAACAATAAGCGAATTATGCGCTTTAAATAAAGAAGATTTAATCAAATATAAAAATATGGGTGTAAAGAGCGTAAAAGAAATCGTTGAAAAAATGCATGAAAGGAGTTATATGTTTAAAGATGAATAAAAATTTAAGAGAAATATATAATAGTTTAAGCAATTATAATAATAAGTATATAATTATAAATGGTAGCAAAATCTTATGCAATTCTACAATTTTAGAATTTTATAAGGATAAACTTGTAGAAAAAACTGTTCAAGAAAAAAATGGTGATATTTATTTATATTTAAAATAAGGAAGGTAAATTATGAAAAGAAAAATTTTAATTGGAACTTGTTTAGCTTTAAATTTAATAGGTTT
>CAVKZO010000041.1:0-10972 GCA_963661135.1 Lachnospiraceae bacterium
CTAAATATACGTTCGTAAAATAAGGAAGGCCTACTAATTGAATTTGTATAAGTAATAATAAAATTTAAATTTATATCTATAGAATCATTAAAAAATCTAATAAATTAAAAGAAAATTTTATATTAAAATCATTTTCCGTTATTGAATTTTCGTAATATGCATTTTTATTTTTATAAATAATACAATTTTCAAATTTTCTAAATTCATCAGGATCTACTATGTATTTTTTTAAGCATTCTTTAGTTTCTTTATTATACATACCAATTTCTATATCCCTATAATTTAAGCAAGAACTTTCGCTACCATCTTTATAATATTCAGTGTTAGCAATAAAAATATCCACATTATATGCGTCAATATTCTTGTTTTCATCTTTTTTTGTAAATTTTATAGCATTTACTTCCTCGATATCTTCTTCAGGATCGCTGATACATGGGGAAACGCATTTATTATTGTAATCACAAAAAAAATATATTTTTGTCAGAACAACTAGATAAATTAAATAAAATTAAAGGTATAATTAAAAATTTTTTTATTTTAATACTCATAATGATGGTTTTACAATAACTGGTCCTTTCGAATTATAATAATTACAATATTCGCAATATTCATTAAGTAAATGTACATCAAAATTGTTATCTGATACACATTCAAATTTTAAATCTTCATTACAATAATTCTTTTTCCAATCAAAATTGTTTATTCCCGCATTTAAAGCATCAAAAAATAATAAAAAAGTAATAAAATTTAACATTTTAAAATACCGCTTCATGAATTTAATTTTATATTATAAACCTATTTATTCAAGAAAAAGTTATCATTTTAAGCTACAAAACATAAAAATATACACTAAAGAATTGTAATATTATTCCTACTAATACAAATATATGAAAAACAGTATGCCACCAAACGCTTTTCTTTTTACCTATCCCGTATAGTATCGCTCCAATCGAAAAAGCAACACCGCCGCTTAATAATAATAAAAATCCATTTAATGTTAATTTAGACAATAAAGCATCACTAGCAAAAATGATGCTCCATCCAGCACAAATATAAATTATCATGCTCAATGCCGCATATTTTTTAATATTTATAGAATTCATTGTGATTCCTAAAGCTACTAAAGCCCATACTAAAACAACAATAATCCAACCAGAATAAGGAACTAATCCGTTCCACATACTCTCTTCTCTAATAGAATCTAAACAGAAAATCGTATAAGTAGATGCAACTAAAACAAATACAAAATCATGATCGATAACTCTAAATACTCTCTTACCATTATTTTTAGCTAATGCGTGATATAAGCAAGATATTGTCATACAAGTAATTATTCCAAATCCGTATATCGATACACCAACAATCTTATATATAAATTCTTTATCTTTAACTACTTCTTGATAAGGATATACTCCACAAACTTTTAAAAGCATAAAAACGAGGACTATTATTCCAAAAATAGCACCTAATCCATGAGTTATAGAATTCCATAATTCATGTTTTAATTTATAATTTGGTAATTCAATTTTATCTACACTCATACTTTTCTCCTATCTAGTTTTTAATACTAGCACAAATAATTATAAATACAAGAAAAAATACTAATTTTATTTCTATTTTTTACAATTTATAAAACATAAATTTTATTTTATAATTTAACTACTATGGAAGAGAGCTACGCAGTAATTGATATTAAAGCATTTTATGCATCATTTGAATGTATCGAAAGAGGATTAGATCCTTTCACTACTCCTTTAGCAGTAACCGATACAAGTAGAAAAGAAGCTACTATCGTTTTAAGTGTATCTCCATGTTTAAAAGCGTTAGGTGTGCCTTCTAGATGTAGAAGAAAAGACTTACCAACCAATATAAAAGATATGATTTTAGCTACCCCCCAAATGGAAAAATATGTCAAATGTAGCGCTAAAATAGTATCTATTTTTTTAGATTTTATAGCAAAAGATGATATTCATGTATATTCAATCGACGAATCTTTTTTACATCTTTCTCCATATTTAAAATTATATAAAACAACTCCTATTGGATTATGTAAAATGATTCAAAAAAGAATAAAAGATGAAACAGGATTAACTGTAACTTGCGGTATCGGAGAGAATATGTTTTTAGCGAAAATGGCTGATGATATTGAAGCAAAACACGCTGAAGGTTATATAGCTACGTGGACAAAAGATGATGTACCCAATAAATTATGGATATTAAAACCATTATCAAAAGTATGGGGAATATCACATGGTTACGAAAAAAGATTAAATCAAATGGGAATATATTCAGTATATGATTTAGCGCATTATCCAAAAGATATATTAATTAAAAAATTAGGTATTATGGGTGAAGAATTATATAATCACGCTAACGGAATCGATAATACTAATATTAGAGAAAAATATTCTCCTATAAATAAAAACTTATCATTAGGACAAGTATTATTAAGAGATTATACAGTTAAAGAAGTACCATTAATTTTAAAAGAAATGTGCGATGATTTAACAAGCAGAATGAGAAGTTTTGATTTAGAATGCGAAGTAGTTCATTTAATGATTGGATATTCTTCTTCATCGATGTTAGGAGGATTCGCTCATCAAGTTCAACTACTTCTTCCCACATCAAATAATAATAAAATATACGAAGCGATCATGTATATTTATAATTCTTATGTTGAAAATTACCCAATAAGAAGAATCGATATTTCATATACTAAATTAACAAAAGCTAATAAAGGTAAACAACTATCTTTATTTGAAGATGATACTAAATCAATCGATGAAGAGAAATTATTTAAAGCTATGGATAATGTTCAAGCAAGATACGGAAAAAATAAATTATTAAGAACTAGTTCATTAACTAAAGCAAGTACTGCAAAAGAAAGACACAATCAAATCGGTGGACATAGAAAATAAAAAAGAAACAACTTACGCAAATGCGTTGTTCCTTTTTAATTTATATCTACAAAAGATTGCTATTCAGTATCATCAAGCAGCCAATCAAGTACATTAATTTTCCTTATACCATCGTAATCTATTTCAGGATCTTCATCTAATGTTAAAATGAATTTTGGATAATGATCATTTATGCTTTGAAGAGGCTTTAATTCTCTTTTTAAAGTCGCTTCATCTCTCACTGTTGCCGCAACTTGAAAATACATAATTTTTTTATTATTCATTGCAACAAAATCAACTTCGGTTTCATCTACTTTTCCAACATAAACTTCATAATCTCTACGTAATAGTTCTAAATAAACGACATTTTCTAATATATGCCCTATATCAATTGAACGAGTTCCTAGTAGCATGTAACGCAATCCGATATCTACCACATAATATTTTTCAAGTGTCTTTAAATATTGCTTACCCTTTACATTGTATCGATTAGCTTTATATAATATGAAGCTTTCAGTAAGCCCATTAATAAATTTTTCTACAGTCTTTACATCTACCTTTCTACCATCAGTTGTCATTGTATCAGCTATTTTTTTAATAGAAAGAGGGTTTCCAATATTATCAAACATAAATCTTGTTACACTTTCTAATAATGAAATGCTAGGTATTTTATTTCTTATAGCGATATCTTTTACAACTATAGTATTATATATGCCTTCTAAATATGGTTTTATTTCATTAACTTGATCTCTTAACTCTAATGTATACGGAAAAGAACTATTTTCAATATAATCAATATATTTTCTTGAAAGGTCTTTTTTATCGCCTGTAGTTGAAACGTATTCGGCAAAAGATAATGGTAACATTGAAATCTCGATATAACGCCCAGAAATTAAAGTAGCTATTTCACTAGACAACATGTACGCATTTGAACCGGTTATATAAATATCAACATTATCTTTAATAAAAAGGCTATCCACTACTTTAGGAAAATCTTCTACATGTTGTATTTCATCTAAAAATATATAATTTTGATTTTCACTATCTAATTTACTTTTTATATAAGAATATAATTTATCAGGATTTCTTAAATCATAAAAATCATAATCTTCAAAATTTATAGAAATTATATTTTCTTTGTTAACACCATTTTTCAACAAATATTCTTTAAAAATTTGCATTAAAGTAGATTTTCCACATCTTCTAACGCCAGTTATTATTTTGATAATCTTTTTATCTTTAAGTGAAATTAATCTGTTTAGATATTTTTTTCTTTCTACAAGCATAGAGGCTCCTTTCTTAATTTAAGTTCATTTTATCCAAAAACTTATATTTTTACAATACTTTTTGGAAAATTATCCAAAAACTTTCCTTTTTATAATAGTTTTTGGAAAAAAATCCAAAAACTTTTTTTAGAATATTAATAAAAAAACTGGTATTTTTGAAATACCAGTCTTATGTTTCATTTTATTATTTAAAAATTATTTTTGTTCTGTTTTCTTTTTAATATAAAGAATTAAAGCTACAATTTCGTGGATTACAAGAGGTAAAATACTCATAGCCATAGTAACTAACCAATGTTGCCAATCCATCAATAATCCTGCTGTATCAAATACTTGATTTACTCCAGGAACTTCTACAACAAATAATTGTAATGCGATACCTAAAACAAACGCAATCACCATCATCCAGTTATGATTTTTAAACACTTTAACAAATGATTTTCTAATATTAGACATTCCAACCATGTGGAATAATTCAGAGAATGCTAATGTTGTAAATGCCATTGTTTGAGCTAAATGCAATACTTCATTATTAGTATTTAATAAATTTAACATGCCGGAATAATCATATACACCTTCAAACCAACAAGCAGCAAAATAACTTAATAAAACACAGATTGTAATACATGCACCATATCCTAAAGTTAAGAAAGTTCCACCTTTAGCAAATAATCCTTCCTTAGGATTTCTTGGTTTTTCTTTCATATTATTAGGATCTTTAGGATCCATTCCTAACGCTATAGCAGGTAATGAATCTGTAATTAAATTAACCCATAATAAGTGAATTGCAATAAATGGTGAAGGGAATCCTAAACAAATTACAATAAACATCGATAGGACTTCAGCAATATTACTACTTAATAAGAATAAGACGGTTTTCTTAATATTAGCATAAATTCCTCTACCTTCTTCGACTGCTTTTTCAATACTAGCAAAATTATCATCAGTTAAAACCATATCAGCAGCGCCTTTTGCAACATCGGTTCCAGTTATACCCATAGCAATTCCAATATCAGCAGCTTTTAAACTAGGAGCATCATTAACACCATCTCCAGTCATCGCACATATATTTCCGTTTTCTTTAAAGGCTTTGACGATACTAACTTTATTTTCAGGAGAAACTCTAGCAAAAACTCTAGTTTTTTTACAAGCCTTCTTCAATTCTTCAAATGACAATTTATCAATTTCTTCACCCATCATACATTGATCTTTACTTTCAGCGATTCCTAATTCTTTAGCGATTGCAAAAGCAGTATCTTTATGGTCACCTGTAATCATAACAGTTGTAATTCCTGCTGATTTAAATTTAGCAACTGCAGGTTTAGCTTCAGGTCTAGCTGGATCAATCATCGCTACTAACCCAACAAATATTAATCCTTCTTCTTTAATATCATCTTTTTCGTCATATGCTAAAGCGAGAACTCTTAAAGCTTTATCTGAAAAATTTCTATTAGCTTCATTAATTCTATCGATGTCACTTTCAGTCATCATTCTAACTGTTCCGTGATCCAATATTCTATCAGCATATTTTAAAATACTATCTAAGGCACCTTTTGTAAAAACTATATTCTTTCCAACCTCTTTATGAAGTGTCGACATCATTTTTCTTACACTATCAAATGGTAATTCATCAACTCTAGGAGACATAGATTCTAAATCTTTTTTATGCATGTTGAATTCATTAGCAAATGCAACTAAAGCAATTTCGGTAGGATCTCCATATAATCCTTCATCAACTGTAGCATTGCTACATAAAGACATACCTTTTGCTAATAATTTTAAATCACGATTAAGTGTGTCTTCATTAAAGTCTTCTTTTGCAAAATATTCATCATCGACATAACTTTCTACAACAGTCATCTTATTTTGTGTTAATGTACCAGTTTTATCACTACATACAACACTTACTGCACCTAAGGTTTCTACACTTGGCAACTTTCTAACAACAGTATTAGCTTTAACCATTCTTTGGACACCGATTGATAAAACAATTGTTACAACAGCTGCTAATCCTTCAGGAATTGCAGCAACGGCTAAAGCGATTGAAGATAATAAGGCATCAACCCATTGCTCTAAATCACTACCGTGTCCTTGAACTAAAATCCAAATAGCATCGACACCAAATACTAAAACTACAATGACTAAACATAAAACACCAAGAACCTTACCTAATTTAGCTAATACTTTTTGTAAAGGAGTTGTATCGTCTTCTTCTTCATCTAAGACTTTAGCAATCTTTCCGATTTCAGTATTCATACCTGTATTAATTACAATACCTTCACCTCTTCCGTAAGTAACAGGAGTTGACATATATGCTTCATTTACTCTGTCTCCAATTGGGACATTTTTAGAAAATACGATACTAGAATCTTTTTCTACAGGAACACTCTCTCCAGTTAAACTAGATTCGTTAATTTTTAAGTTAACTGTTTTAGTAAGTCTAATATCAGATCCGATTGTATCACCTTCTTCAATAATTACTAAATCTCCGATAACAAGTTCGCTAGATTTAATTCTTCTTCTTTTTCCATCTCTAATTACTGTTGTTTCAGGAGAAGACATCTTCTTTAATGCTTCTAAAGATGATTGAGCTTTAACTTCTTGAATCGATCCTATTAAAGCATTAATTATAATAACTGCTAAAATAATAATAACATCAGGCCAATCACCTATTTCTAAAAAATAATTACCTGTAAAAGTACCAGTATTTATTGTTTTTATAGTTTCATATATTGAAACTCCGATTGTTACAGCTATAGCTGCAAATAAAACAAAAATCATCGGATCGTTCATTTGCTCAAAAAATATGCGAATAAATGATTTTTTCTTCTTTTCTTCTAATTTATTCTCTCCATATTTTTCAAGTCTAATTTTAGCTTCTTCTTCGCTTAAACCATTCTCTAAATCAGTATCCAAAATAGATTTTAGTTGTTCATCGTTTAAAGTTTCATAAGCTAAAACTTTCTTTTCTGCATTATTTTTTATTTCTTTAGTGTCCATAAATTTCCTCCTTATATTATAAAAGAAATAAATGGTCTCGCTAATTTACTCGCATATTACCGGGATATAAAATCCGAGATGTCGGTAGATACACTTAGGCTACTCCCCATAACTAAAATATTAATAAATTTTAAGTGTTTTTTTCAAGTGTTTTTTATAAATTGCCAATTTTTGTTGTATTTATATCGCAAATATCTAATGTGATCTTATCTCCATCATAAAGATTTGCAATAAATTGATATGTTTGACTGCTTCCTTCTCCGTTAACAACAAATGTTAAATTAGGTATTTCAAAAGTGAAGAAAACATCATCTAATAAATTAGCTATTTTAGCAATGAAATTTTTATTTTCAATTGTGTAATTCTTTTCGCTATTTTTAATAGCTTCAAAAACATAATCATTCCAATATAAATCTTTTAAAGAATAGACGACACTGGTTATAGAAGAATATGTTTTTCCATCTGAATCTGTAACACTATCCCCAATTACAGTGTTTCCTGTTACAGAATCAACGAGCATATTTTTTACAACATTATTATCAATAATATAACCTATCGCACTTTCATTTTCTCTACTTGAAGTTGAATAGTATGCATTTTTAGTGAATTTAGTCACTATTTCATAATTTCTAGATTCGTTATTACCTGTATAATATGATTTAACTTTTAATGTGTAGTTATACATATTTCTTAAATAACCTAAATATGTATATAAACTATCAGTAGATGGTAAATATGTTTTTCCAGTCCCACCATTATCAAAATAACTTTTAAAAGGTGCTGGTTCCACAGTCGTTCCTATATTTTTAAATACGATAACAGTGTCATCTCTTTCTAAAGATTGATCAAAAACAATACGAAATTCCAGCTCTTTTTCATCGTTAATATAAAAACTCATCTCACCGACACTACTAGCAGTTACTCCGCCAACTGACCCATCATCAGAAAATCCGCAAATATGTAACCAAGTTTTTGCTTCATCATTTTCAGTATCTCTAATATAATATGCATCATTTATTTTTCTATATAGTTTTGGTAATAAAGTTAAATCACTTAAAGAATATGTTACATTATCATATAAACCTTTTGTAGGATCACCAGTTGAAGAATCAACATCATAATAACCAACACTAGTAACTTCAGTGTCAGTAGCAACTATTTTATAAATCCCATTACTATCTTCTTTATATCCAGTGTAGTTTGTTTTACCTTCAAACTTATAACAATAAAAATTACTTAAGAAATATTGATCGAAGTTTCCATCAGAATCAGTAATATTCATCGTATAATTTTTAGCCAAATATGCTTTTTCTAATGTTTCTAAAGCGTCGATTGTTTCTTCACTCCCTTTATCATCAGGATTAACTTTATCACAAGAAGTTAAGCCGCTAATTGTAGCTAGCGATAAAAAAGATAAATAAATAATTTTATTTAGATAACGTAAATTCATATACATCTCCTTCATAATCTCCATAAGTATCCTCAACACTAACTTTAATCTTACTATAAGTTGCATCGATTATTGTCATTTTAAAACTAGATAAATAGCCTTCATCATAGCTATAATTCATAATACTAAGTTTATCATCAGATATTGCATAGCTAAAAGTAACTGTATCATAAACATTGTTTCTAATATACATCTTAAATGTACCTTTATTAGCATTATCTCCTGTACCAAATTCTAATTCTCCAGTATAGTCATTAGTTCCTGTACCAGTGTATGTTTTCTCAGTAATTGCAGCGTATATTTCTTCGCTAGTTAAAGCTTTAACTATAGTGACTTCTTTAGTGCAATTTAATTCTGGATTACTTGCACAAGTTATATCTAAATAAACAACTTTACTATCTAAAGAAAAGTTAGATGCAGCTTTTAAAGTGTAATAAACAAAACCATATCTTTCAGATGTAGTTAATGTAGCGTATTCTTTACTTTCTTCTTTTAAAGTTACATTAAAATCATAATCTGCACCCCAAGGACGATAAGTAATTCTAAATTCCATTGAAGAATTACTTTTTAAGGTATCATTAAAATATAATAATGAAAAACTTTCAACTTTAGGTGAAACTATAGTTAATGTGTATTCTTTTTTTACTTTTTTACTTGCAACTACTACTTTACAAGTACCTACTCCAACTGCGTTGAGTGCCATCTTATTAGGTGCCATTTCCACAATCGAAGTATTGGAAATTGATTCTATATATATTCTATCAATATACTTACCATCTGCTGAAGAAGGTGAAAAACTCGTAACATCATAAATAATCGTATCACCTTTATTAAATGTTAATGAAGCTTCTCCAATTTTACCATTTTCATTTGCCTTAAACTCTATATCAAAATCATTATAGTAAAAATCATTATAATCAATCTCAGGGTTCTCTTCTTTTTCTTTAACTCCGCTTGTTAAAGAAGATGCGAAACTATAATATTCTTTTTTGGTTGCATCATCTTTTAAGTTACCATCGTCATCAAGATAATCAACACTATATTTATCCCGTGTGTAAGTTACAGATTTTAAATTATCTCCATCTTTTTCAATATGTAAATTATATTGAGTATAGTAGATTGTATCTTTTAACTTTAATGACATAGTTAAAGAATTTTCATCACTTGTAACTACTGTTTTAGAGCCGTTTGTTGTAGTTAAAAACACTTTTTGAATTATTTCATCTTCTATATAAGCACCAACTCCATAAATATATTGAGAATTATAGTAATCAGCATAGAATGCAGGTAAACTAACCATGTTTTGAGCTTTTTCATCGGTTATTGAACTACCAATTTTGCTGTATGTTTTATTATCACCTTCGACTGCATAAATATATTCGCTATCTTTTCCATAATATAATTTAGTCGCTTCTTCACTAGTATATTTTTTAATATTATTATAAATATGATCATCATAAATTTTATATTCATTAGTGAAAGTTTCTTCTTCAATCGAATTTTGTTTTGTGGTAATTTCAATATTTCCACTAATAATATTATTGCTTTCATTTTCAACTGAGGTAGATATTGAAGCAAGAGCGATATCATTTTTTACTACCGCTTCATCTTGAGTTACTGTTATTGAATAACTTAATGAATCGATATCACTAGCAGTATAAGTAACTGTAATAACTGAAGTGCCCTCAGATATAGCTTCAATTTCACCATCTTTATTTACGGTTGCTACACTTCTATTTGTAGAGGTAAATTTTAAATCTTTATTTGTTACATCGATTGGAGAAAAATCTACATCGATTTTAAGTTTATCTCCAGGGAACATTTTAGTTCTATTAAATTTTGAAGTGATACTAGTAGCTAAAATAGTCTTAGTAACAGTGATAGTAATTTTATTTGTGACACCATTACTTGCAGTAATTATTAATTCAGTGCTACCTATATTTAAAGCTTCTACTTCTAACTTTCTTTCATTAAAAGAAATAATATTTTCATCGTAACTAAAAGTTAATTTAGTATTTTTAATAGCTTCTCCATCAATCGAACCGATAAGTTCAATATCAATAATCTTCTTTTCTCCTACTTCCATATTTAAAGTAGTTGTAGATAATTCAATTTCTTTTACTACACATTCATCTTTTTTCGTGTCACCGCCATCATCATTCTTAATATTTTCACAAGATGATAAAGGAAGAATGAAACTTGTAGCAAGTAACGACATAACTAATAATGTTTTCCCTCTATTTTTCATAATTTTAACCTCACAAAAATATTATAAATTTGTAAATAAATAAATTAAATAAAAATTTTATTTAATTAAAGTTAAAAATAAAATAAAATTTTAC
>CAVKZO010000042.1:0-10575 GCA_963661135.1 Lachnospiraceae bacterium
ACTGTTTTTACCCTCTAAATGGCTAAATTTACTCTTGAGAAAACGTAACACCTTATCCCATATAGTAAAATACGGATACTGGAACGGCCCTTAAAACCTTCCTCTTAGGATATCCATCTTCGCCCTTCTCATACACGCAATGCTTGAAGAAATGGCTAAATTCAAGGATTTTTACTAGTTTTCTTTGTTTTTTGCTTGTAGCAACACAATAGTCTCCACATGATATGTTCTAGGAAACATGTCGACAAATTCAATCTTTTTAATATCATATAGTTCTTTAAATATCTTTAAATCTCTTGCTAATGTAGCTACATCACAAGATATATAAACTATCTTCTTAGGTTTTTTAACCATCAAAGCATGTATAAATTTAGAATCTAATCCTTTTCTAGGAGGATCTACAAAGACACAATCAAATTTAGTTTTAATTATAAAGTTACTAGCATCATCACATATAAATTTAGCATTATTTATATTATTAATTTTAGCGTTATTTTTAGCGTCTTCTATCGCTTCTTTTACAATTTCTACTCCTATAACATTTTTACAATATTTACTAGCTATAAGACCTATTGTACCAATTCCACAATATGCATCAAGTATTTCGTCTTTAGAAGACAATTCAGCATTTAATAAGGCTTTTGCATATAATTTTTCACATTGATCATGATTAATTTGATAGAAAGATTTACTAGATATTTTAAATTTAACTCCTAGTAATGAGTCATAAATAAATCCTGGTCCATATAAAGTTTCTTCATAATTTCCTAATATTACATTAGTTTGTCTATCGTTAACATTTAATACGACTGTAGTGATATTAGGTGATAATTTAACTAATTCTTTAACAAAATTATTTTTAGATTTAAATGATTTGTGTCTTGCTACTATTACTACCATCACTTCTTTACTGACTTTACCAACTCTTAAAAGAATATGTCTGATCTCGCCTTTATCTAAGTCTTCGTTATATGCTTCTATTTTCATTGATTCTATTAAATATTTAATGTTTTTTAATATCTCAACATGAGCTTTATCTTCAATGACACATTCGTTAATTGGAACGATGTCGTGACTTTTAAATTTATAGAATCCATATACCAATCTATTTTGTTTATCGTATCCAAAAGGTACTTGGATTTTATTTCTATAGTAATATGGTTCATCCATTCCTGTTATATCGATATGATTAAACGAGAATCCACCTATCTTATTAATAATATTTTTACTAACTTCACTTTTATATTCTAATTCTTTTTTATAATCTAAATTTTGGAATGAGCATCCTCCACAAGATGTAGCACATTTACATTTAGGATCTATTCTATATTTAGATTTAGTTATTAATCTATGTATTTTTCCTACATCAAAATCTTTCTTTTTATAAAGAATTTCAATCTCTGCTTCTTCATCTATTAGTAAAGATGGTACGAATGTAGTTTTACCATTAATTTTAACTACACCTTGTCCGTCGTGAGTGAAGTCGATACATTTACCAATAAAATATTCTTTTGTATTTTTCATAACTAAATTTCAACATCCTTTACAATTTGATTGATACCTTTATGTCTCACCATAATATTTTTAAGTGTTATGATTACTAACATTACTACTAATGCTCCTAAATATAATAATCCTCCATATAATATGGTACCGATGATTCCTCCAATCCAACTAGGATCAGTTCTACAGAATTCTTTTAATACTGGTAAATTGAATCCGTAAATCCATGAGAAATTCCATAAATTGAATCCTTCTACCCATTTATTAAAGTTTAAACAATATGGTAATAATATATTTAAGAATTGACTAAATACCATAAAGACCATACAAATGATCCAAGGGACTCTAATCAATCTAATTGATTCTCTTACTTTCAAACTTCCTAAGTGATAATATCCAAAAACTATCGCACCTAGATTCATTAATATTACGTGCCACACAAGAGTATGGACTGCTAAAAACCAATCTCCAAACCAGATTCCATCTTCCTTTTGGAATCCCCCTAATACCATATCTAATCCGCCAATTAATACAGCTATTCCACCGATAAAAGCGTATAACCCGATAAACATACCTACATCTTGTTTAGTTTTGCCTTTTAAAAAGGGTATTAAAGGACATAAAAACATGTGCATCGAACATAATTGAAGTGGTAAAACATTCAAATAATAATGTCCAAAGTTTTCTTGTCCAGGTAAATAATGAAACATTTTTGCGTATGTTAATTGCTTTAGCGCTTCAAATATTAATAAAAATATTCCGATACCAAACATTGTCCAATCGTACAATTTTTGATTCTTTCTATTTTTATAAAATAAATAATAAATAAATGGGAAGATAATAAAACCAATCGTTAGTAATACTATTACAGGAAGAGAGGAAGATGATAATCTATGAATCTCTTCGTTTTCATAATAAAATGGGAAAAAGCCGGTGTCGATTGGTTTCATTAAAATCATTTCTATTTAATACCTTTCATTAAATTAGCAACGTATTCAACTTCTTTTGCTACATCTAATCTAGGGAATAAAATACCTGTTTTATTAACTTTTAATCCAGATAATATTTCTGGTTTATCGATGTTATTATAGTCTTGATTTATTTCATTAACACCTAAAGAATTTAAAGCTTCTTTAGCTTTAGTGACTAATACAGGTTTTAGTAAAATAGATGCTACAAAGATTGAGTATGCTAATAGTGACATTACTTCTTTTAATTCTTCGTCTCTATTTTCTTTTGCTAATACCCAAGGAGTTGTCAATTCGATATATTTATTTGCTTTATCTAACATACTGAATAAAGAATTGTATGCTTCTGTGAGATGAAGATCTTTCATTTTTATATCAAAATCTACAATTGTATCTTTAATTGTTTTATATAAATCGATTCCATATTCAAATTTTGGTTCTTTAAATTCCGGGATAATCCCTTCATAATATTTTAAAATCATCGAGACAGTTCTACTAACTAAGTTACCGTAGTTATTAACTAAATCCACATTGATTCTTTCGATAAATTGTTCAGGAGTAAATGTTCCGTCTTGTCCAAAGATTACTTCTTTAACAAGGTAGAATCTAACAGCATCGACTCCATATTTTTCGATTAATGGGTATGGGGATACAACGTTTCCTTTTGATTTAGACATCTTACCATCTTTCATCATGATGAGGCCATGAACAAAAACTTTATCAGGTAATCTTAAATTTAAAGCCATTAAAAATTCTGGCCAGTAAATCGTATGAAATCTTGTAATATCTGCTCCGATGACATGAATTATTTCTGTATTTTCATCTTGCCAGAAAGTATTAAATAATTTTTCATCAGCACTTTTATAACCTAATGCACTTAAATAGTTACATAATGCATCGAGCCAAACATATGCGACGTGTTTTTCGTTTTCTTTAATTGGCACACCCCATGAGAATGTTGTTCTACTGACGCAAAGATCTTCTAATCCAGGTTTAATGAATGTATTTAACATTTCATTTTTTCTACTTACTGGATAAATTGCACCATCTTTAGAAAAATATTCCATTAATTGTGGTAAATATTTTTGTGTTTTAAAGAAGTATGCTTCTTCTTTTTCTTTTTTAACTGGTCTATGACAATCTGGACAAAGATGTTCTTCTCCAACTTGTGTTTCAGTCCAAAAAGATTCACAAGGTTCGCAGTACCATCCTTCGTAATTTCCTAAATAGATATCTCCATTTTTTAAAAATTCGCTGAAGACATCTTGAACGACATGGATATGTCTTTCTTCTGTTGTTCTAATAAAATCATCGTTACTAATTTGCATAGCTTCCCAAAGATGTTTAAAGATTGAAACTTTATTATCGACATATTCTTGAGGTGTCTTTCCTTCTTTTGTAGCGTTATTTTGTATTTTTTGACCGTGTTCATCTGTACCGGTTAAAAAATATACTTCTTTATGTTTTTCTCTTTGATATCTAGCGAAAACATCGCATAAAGTTGTGCAGTATGCGTGACCAATATGTGGTTCTCCACTTGGATAATATATTGGTGTTGTTATATAAAATTTATTTTTTTCCATTGTAATCTCCTATTTAAAAACTTCGTAAGTTAATATGTTGTCGTGACTTTCTCCATCAATTTGTAATGCAGTTGGTTTATCAAATGTAACTTTGACGTGTTTTCCTACAATAATAGCAACTTTCTTTTTATTTTTGATATGTTCACCTTTAAAGATTTTAGGGAATAACATCAAGGCACTAACTTTATTTAAATCGTGCCAAATACAAACTGTAACTGTGTCGCACATTCGATTTTGATCAGGAGCAACTTTCATTCCTCCACCATAATATTTACCATTCATCGTTGAAGCGATAAATACATTTTTATAATCGTATACCTTTCCATCGACCTCTACATGAGCGTTGACTTTTTTAAATTTATTGAGAAGTAATTTAATTGAAAGAGTTGTGTAATTGATATCTTTTTTTCCTTGTTCTTTTAATCTATCGCTTTCTACACATACTAGTCCATCAATTCCGAATCCGATTCCGTTGATGAATTTATATTTTTTATTATCTATGATAACAGTAGGATTATTAACTAAGTAAGGATTAATTAAAATCATATTTTCTTTAAAAGAATTTACATCTCTTAAAAAGTCGTTACCGTTACCAAATTTATAAATATAAATACTGTTTTTAAAATTAGAGAAATCGTAATCGTTAATAAGGTGATTAAGAGTTCCATCTCCTCCACAAATTACGACATCATCTTCTTTATTAAGCAAATCAAAGAATGCTTTTTTATCAGTTAGTTCTACAACATTGATTATTTTTAACTCTTTAGAATTATCAATTTCTCTTAATTTATGTTTTAATTCTGCTGGAGATAAAGCGTTTGTAGATAATGGATTTTGTAATAAATATCTCATGATTAAATCCTCCTTTTTAAGTAACGTTCAATAGTGTTTTTGCAATACGTTGCAATCTCTATAGTAGACATATCCTTATACTTAGTATAAGGAATGACTTCTATTATATCATAAAATACTTTGTGTTTTTTAAGCAATAAATGTTCATTAACTTTATCAGTGTATCTTAATGCAGACAACACTATTGGTTTTTGGCTTTTTTTAGCCATAGAAAACGTGCCTGCTTTAAATTCGTTTAAGGTATAATCTATATTTTTAGTTCTGGTACCTTCAGGAAATACACCTACTGATGTATTTTCATTTACTAAATAATCAATAGAATCTTTTATTGCAAAATATTCTTGTTTTAAGTTATCTCTATCGAGATTAATGTAACCACACCCATGAATCATCCTACCTACAAATGGTATTTTAAATAATGATTTTTTAGCTATAAATATCAATTTAAAATCTTTTAAATATGTGTCGATTACTAATGAATCAATATTTGATCTATGATTAGAAATTATTAAATATGTTTCATTTTTATTTAGTTTTTCAATTCCATTAGCTTCTACTTTAACGCTAAATAGAGCTAATAAAAAATAACTATAAAATCTAAGAAGGAGTCTATAGTATTTACTTTGTTTAGTTCTCTTTTTCTTTTTAGATTCAAATATCGTTTCAAAAAAGAAAAGTACGAAGAAAAAAATCATTAGAGTTAATAAAAAAGATATGGCAAAACATATGGTTATTAAAATTTGATAATACCATTCAAAGTTAGAAAAGCAAAAGGAATCTATTAAGAATCCGCATAGAATAGATAGAAGTAATATTATAATTTTAAGCATATTTAATTAAATTTAATATTGGAATCAAATGTTTTTAAATTGTTAAATTTACCGTTTATAAACATTTCTGAATATGTTGATATTGAGAAATTGTCATTAGCTTGGAATAGTGATTTATCATCACTAGAAACTATTTTTTGAGTTGCAGTTGAGTAATATGGTTTTTCATATGTATATCTTCCGCTTTTATCGATTAACATAATTTCATTATAGTAGTTACTATAGTGAAAATTAGAAGTGAATGTAACGCCATATTGTTTTAATTCTGCATATATTTTCTCTTCGTTTTGTCCACTATTTCCATTACCAGTATTAGTTGAAAATCTATCTAATGTATCTAAACTTGTTAAATCTTCTCCTTCGTAATATGCACCATTATAACCGCTTTTTGTAGTAGTAATTTTTACAAGTCTAGCGTCGATATGATAAACTCTAAATCCACTAGTTGTATAACCTTTATATCCATTAGCATATTTATTTAAAGAATCTACTTCATTTAATCCAGTTGGAGAATAATATTCGACGAGGATGTATTCATCAAATGGGTTAAAATAATATGTATCTCCTGCTTTAGATAATGAACATTCATTATAAGGTATTATAAAAAAATTATATTTATCGTTAGTAGTAGATAAAGTGATTGAACAATCTCCTCTAACAATGTATGGTTTTACCCAACCTAAAATCATTTTAGAATAGTAATTATGATCGATGATATTAGCGTCCATCATATCAACTCCGCCTAAAGGAGAAATAGAGCTATTATAATCGTAATAATCACTTAAACCTAACATATGTCCAGTTTCGTGAATTAATGTGTGAGAATCGATTTTATTTTTACCGCTTTCTTCGATGAAATCGTAACTTGCCCAAGCAAAACAGTTAGTCACTGGATTGGTTTTAGAAGGTGTTTTTTTATCTTGATCCCAATATGTATATGCCCAATAATTGCTATTTATTTGTTTACCATAATTTTTAGCTGTAGCGTAATCGTAATAGTTATAAATCATCCACACTCCATCGATATAACCATCACCATCAGCATCGTATTCTGAAGTATCAATCTTTAAATAACTGATTGCGTCATTCATGATTTGGATTACATTTTCTTCGTTTCTAATGCTTGATAAAGAAGAAAAACCACTATTTCTTACATCGTACCAATCAGTTACGGAACCAGTGATATTAAGTTGATCATATGAACTCTTTTTATAAAAAGAAGAGACACTTTCGTAATATAAATTTGAACTCGTTCCAAAAAATGCTTCATTGATATTAGCTTTTAAAGTTGATGTTGCATGATATGGTTTAATTGATACTAAACCTGATAAATCGATTGGAATTACTAATAATTTTGCATTTCCTGTAGATGGTAAATATTTAACGTTATAAATAGAATTTTCTTCATAATCTTTAATTGTTAACTTATATTCATATTCGTTTGGTTTTAGAACATTTTCTGAAGCAGAAAAAGTTTCTCCAGAAGAGACATTTATTGTAGCTCCCCCATCCATGATAAATTCTTTTTTATAAATGTAATCAAAAATGGAACAACTTGTTAAAGATGCAATACTAAAAAATAATAATGAAAAACTAAATATTTTTTTAAAATTCATAGACTACCTATCTTTATAAAAACTGACGATATCGTTATATACGGTCATCTTATCTCTTTCGTTTAAGATTTCATGTTTCATGTGTTCGTAAATTTTTAATTTAACATTTAAACCATTTTTAGAATATAAATCATATAGTTTTTGTAAACCTTTACCATTATTTCCAACTGGATCACTATCCCCACCGATAATAAATATTTTTAAATCTTTTGAGATTTTTTTAACATTTTTAGTTTTTTGAATTGTTGATAATCCTTTCATGAATTCTTTAAAGAAACCATTTGAACATTTAAAACCGCTTAAAGGATCTTTGTCGTAAGTTTTTACATTTTCTTCATCAAAAGAGAGCCATGCATTTTGACTTGCTTGTCCTTTAACTGTCTTTTCATAAGCTCCAATAGAAAGATTATGAAGCATTTTAGCATCTTGATCTTTATTCTTTTTAGTTACTACCATTGAAGAGATAACTTTACCAAATTTTACTAAAGGATTTCTTCCATTAGTTCCACATAAAACAACATGTTTAATATTTTTTGAATATTTTTCAATGTAGCCTTGAGTGACAAAACTACCCATAGAATGTGAAAAGATATTAACATCTAAATGAAATTCTTCTTTTAATTTTAAAACAAAATCATTAAATATTTCGATTTCTTTAACGAAATAATCTTCAATTGGTCTACCTAATTCACCATTTTCACCTTGTCCAAAATGATCTAAACAGTATACTGAATATCCGTGTCTATTTAAAAATGTAGCAAAATGATCATATCTAGCACTATGTTCTGCCATACCTGTGACAATAAGGATTATTTCTTTTGGATTATCTATTTCCCATTTATGTCCTTTTAAAGTATTTTCATATCTTGTTTTATATTCTAATTGCTCCATGTTAAGCGCTCCTTTCGATGATTAAATTATTTATAATTTAAAACTAATTAAATTATAATCAAAAAAAGTGTTTTATAAAATAAAAATCATTAAAATAGGAGTTAATTGAACTTTTTAAGGAATTAGTTAAATATTAGAATTCAAAATAAATAAAAAAAATCAATCAATTGCAAGTATCTTTGTATTTTCACTTGCAATAATGTCTTTTAATTGAATATTTCTAATTTTCCCGTTTTCAAGTAAATCGTTAACATCGTCGTATATTCAAAGAAACAAATTTAAATCTTCTATAAAAGATTTTGATATTGATTGATAGGAATCTCAAAAAATTTAATATTTGCTATCTTTTTTAAGCCAAATTTAATTTTTAAATTTTTTTCAATTTCAATCGGATCTCTTGTTATTCGATATATTTTGTTTTTATATTTAAATTCAATACCATAAATAACACCATTATAGTTATACTTCTCTGGTGTAGGACCAATACGTGTGAAACCTTCGATAAAATCATCAATATTTTTAAATTCGCTATTTGAAATATTCAATCCTTTCTTTATGAACTTTTATAAGTAATTCATTTTTTGTTTAATAGATTTTATTTTTTTGTATTTCTTTTTTGTAGTAGAAATGATTTTTAAACATTTTTACATAATTAGAAAAGCCAAATATCGAGGTATAGAATATACTTTTTCGTTATATCCAATATTTCCGTTAATCAACTTTATCGCTTTGTTAATATGATATTTATCTTCTTTAGTCAAAATATCTTTTAATGATTTAGTAGAACCGTTATTCGCTTTAACTTCAATTAGAGTTAATTCGTTATTTGTCTTAGTAACAAAATCAATTTCAGTTTCAGAATTTTTATTGTAATAATAAAGTTTTTTATTATTCTTAACGAACGCTTCTGCAATTATATTTTCATATATTGCACCATTATAAATTTTAAAATCTCCGTTAATGATGTTATTCATACTTCCTTCTTCTAGCATAGCAACAAATAGACCTGTATCAGTAACATATACCTTAAAAATATCGTCACTTGCATTACCATCCAGAGGTAATTTTAATAAATTTAAATTGAAACATAATTTTATAAGTCCAAATTCTTCAAGCCGAGTAATCGCTTCTCTATAATCTCTACTAACTGCGTTTTTACCAATAATTTTATATTGGAATTTTTTGTTTTCTTTTGCTAATTGTTTAGGTATTGAATTATAGATTTCTTGTATTTTTCTTAATTCGATTTTATTAATTTCAGGGTCTTCTTTTTTCGTTTAAATGCTTTCCAAAATCATCTTTATATTGCTCTAGAATATTTATTAAAACATCATGAACTTGATTCATATCATGTGTAATTAAAAATGTATTAATAGCATCAGGCATTCCACCAACACATAAATATTCCTTAAAATAAGATGACATGTTTTCGTGAATACTTTGATCAATTTTTTCTTTATTTATAAAACATTTATTTAAATAAGCGATTATTTCTTTATTTATCCCTTTAGCTAATAAGAATTCTTCAAAATCCATCGGATACATAGTAATAATATATTCAAAGCCTGTAGGGATACAATAGATTTGTTTTTTTGTTGTAGCCTCTTAATCCAATTAAAGAACCAGTTGCGATTATATCGAATCTACCATCGATCATAAATGGTTTAATGGAAGCTCGTGCGTTCGCGCATTCTTGTAATCCATCATAAATTATAACGGTTTCGTTGGGAATAAATTTTGCACTAGGGATTGCAGCAGAATTTTTTTTAATTAATTCATTTACTTCTAAATTATCATCAAAAATATTTTTAAATGATTTATTTGCCATGAAATTTATATAAATAATATTTTTATAATTATTTTTTGCGTATTCTAAAACAGTTGTGGTTTTTCCGATTTGCCTTAATCCTTTTATGACTAAAGCTCTCTTTTTAATTTTGTTTGATTCTTTCCGTTTATTATACTCATTGTAGACCTTTCTATAAAACATTTATTTATCTCTTTCAGTTTTTTTCAAGACTAGAAGACTAATTTTTTCAATTTTTTTCAAGTTGGTAAATAATTTAAGCAAGAAAAAAGGCTTGATAGAGACATCAAACCAAATTTTTTATAATGGCGGAGTAAGAGAGACTCGAACTCTCGCGCCAGTTGCCCGACCTACTTCCTTAGCAGGGAAGCCCCTTCACCACTTGGGTATTACTCCGTGATTGCTAAATTAATATAGCACAACTTTATTTAAAACTCCAATATAAAATAATAAATAATCAACCAAATTTGTGTTAGCTTTCAATTGATGTGAGACGTTTAGAACATCTTATCTCACCAGTAGTTT
>CAVKZO010000043.1:0-10495 GCA_963661135.1 Lachnospiraceae bacterium
GGAAAACTAAGCAATTTAAGATGAGCGAAAAACAACATATTGAACTTGACATTATCAAAACCCAATAAAAAGATCCGTGAGAATAAACTCCATCATCGTTAAATTTATAAAGAAATTTAAAAAATACATTAAATATTACAATGACAATATTTATACCTGCTAACGATAATTGGAACCACTTTAAAATTCCTTTATCATAGACCATTATTCCAATAAAGAAAGCCATTATGGGAACGAAGCAATATTCAATAGATTTTAAAGCAGCGTAGAAATCATTATTTATTTGATTAAATGCGTTAATTGCCTTCCCACCAAGTTCTAAAAAAGAGCAAATTGTTACGAAAGAAAAACCTATAATAAAATTTATTTTCCTTTTTCTACTAATTAACACATTCTTTGAAACTAATAAACACGAAATAAAGCAAAAAAAATGCTGAGAAACATATTAAAGAAGCGTACAATAAAATAGTGTTTTTATCCATACAATAAATTTTACCTTATAATTAAAAATAAACAATCTTTTATTTATATCTATATAACTTTTTTCTATATATAAAATAATATTTTTTTAATTTGGTGGACCTAACGAGAATCGGACTCGTGTATTACCGATGCGAACGGTATATTCTCCCACTAAATTATAGGCCCGTGTTTAATATTATATATTAATTAAATGAATTTATATACTTTTTAAATTCATTGCTTATTGCGTTAAACATATATTGAACATTTATATTATCATTTACGAAACAATTATCTTTTAAAGAAGAAAGATATTTAAAATCAATATTTGCTTCTTCATCTATAACTTCTTTATATTCATTAATTAACTTGTTAGAAATTTCATCGATAACAATAATACAATAACTAACTGCATCAAATACTAATTCGTCATTTAAAAATTGTTCAAAAGAGTAGTCTTTTACATATAGATTTGCTTTAAAAATCCATCTTTTTAATCCTATTAACAATTCTTCTTTTTCATTCATTTTAAAATACCTAGTAATTCACTAAAATCATCAAATACATAATCAGGTTTATTCATTAAAGCTTCATTTTTATCACCATATCCATAAGTAACAAATATAGTCTTTAAATTAGCATTTTTTCCGGTTTCTACATCAACGTAAGAATCACCGACATAAAACCCTTCATTTGTATCCAAATTAAATTTATTAATAATTCTTTCATTTAACAATGTAACATCAGGTTTACATTTATAATTTTTATCTTGCCCTTGTATATAATCAAATTCAATATCTTTAAATAAATTAGGTATTAAAATTCTAAGTAATTCATCAGGCTTATTACTTAAAATATATATTAAATACCCTCTACTTTTTAATTCTTTTAAAGTTAAATCAACATTATCATAGACTTCAGAATATATCTGATTATCCTTATAATATTTTAAAAATAATTCATAATCATCTTTATTGTATTCGTATCCGTTCATAAACCTTTTAAATAATAATTCAGCACCATTACCAATAAAATATTTAACTTCTTCATCGCTATATTCTTTATCTATATTTTTAAATTTTAAAAATTTATTAACAGCTATAGCGATCCCTTTTAAAGTATTTATAAGAGTCCCATCTAAATCAAAAATAACAAATTTCATAACACTAAAATTATAGTTCAATCAATCTATAAAGTTAAACAATAAAATAACCTTATAATTTAAACGACATAACCTAGTAATGAGTATCACATTTATTAAATAATAAAGATTTGATATGATTATCAAATATAGAGGTATAGTATGAAGACATTAATTATAACCGACGACAATGCCGGTTTTACATATAAAGAAGCTAACGATTTAGGTATAAAGATTATGAGAATGCCTATCATAATAGATGGAAATATATATTATGAAAATCAAAATATTAGTCAAGAACATTTTTTTCAATTACAAGAAAATGGAGCTAACATCAATACATCTCAACCTTCAATTGGAGAAATTATTGAATTATGGGAAGACTCATTAAAAACTTACGATGAAATAGTTTATATCCCAATGAGTAGCGGATTATCAGAAAGCTGTGCAACAGCTTCAAATTTAGCTAACGATTATAAAGATAAAGTATTCGTAGTAGATAATCATAGAATTAGCGTCACTTTAAAATCTTCAGTTTATGATGCAGTTAATTTAGTTAAACAAAATAAAACTGGAAAAGAAATTAAAGAAATTTTAGAACAATCAAGCAAAGATTCTTCAATTTATATTATGGTAAATACTCTTAAATATTTAAAGAAAGGTGGAAGAATCACTCCTGCTGCAGCTTTAATTGGAGAAACGCTTCACTTAAAACCAATTTTAAGAATAGATGGCGGAAAACTTGATGCATGTTCTACTTCTTTAGGTTTTAAAAAAGGTAAAAAGATTCTTTTAAGCCAAATGTTAAGTGATATTGAAAATAAATATCATGATATCAATAATTTAAGAATGTGCGTAGCTTATACTAAAGATTTAAACGAAGCTTTAGAATTTAAAAAAGAAATTAGCGACGCATTTAATATACCAATTGAAAATATAATGGTAGATTCATTATCTTTATCTGTAGCTACTCATATTGGTCCAGGATCTTTAGCAATTGCATGTTCAAAAATTATTGAGTAATTATAATAATTATTTAATAATTTTTATATAAGGAGAATTAAAAATGTATACGGAACAAATAACAAAATTTAAAAAATTAAAGAAATTATTTATTATTCTTGGTTCAATCGCATTGGCTTTTGCAGTTATTTTATTAATAGTTGGAGCCTTAGTTTATGGTAAAGCATTTGGTGATTTAATGTATTTAGTGCAAGAAGATCCTAGTAAATATTACGATAGTTCAACTCAACAAGTAATCATTGAAAACGTGCCTGTAGAAATAATTAACAATATCGCAACAGGTATATCTTGTTTGATATTTGGCTCTATATTCTTAATTCCAGGAATTGTATTAATTGTATTAGCGTTCGCATTGTGGAATCGTAAAATCAAAAATTACACTGCCTTAGAAAATAAAGAATCAAAAGTAGTAGACGCTGAAAATAAATAAAATCAAAAAGAACTAGGAAATCCTAGTTCTTTTTTAACTCTGTATATTTTTTTGAATTACCTTTAGCTAACTCAACTGGATATTTTTTCTCATTCTTATCCATCTTAGAATTAATTATTTCATCATCATTTAATCCTAATTTATTAATTAAATCATAACAATATACAATTACATCAGCAAGTTCTTCTTTAACGTGCTCTAGATCAAAGTTATTTTCGTCCCGTTGAAAACACTCTAATAATTCGTTAGCTTCTATCGAAATTGATTTAGCTAAATTGGCTGGAGAATGAAATTTACTCCAATCTCTATCATCAACAAATTTTTTAATTCTATTTAAAGTTTCTTGGTTCATATTAGTTACTCCTAAAAAATATATTTAATTAAATAATAATTTAATTATCTTTAAATTTTAACACTATTAAATTACAATATAAATATGCTAGATTTCTTAAAAATTTTCGGTGAAGGTTTCTTATTTTTTATAGGATTACCATTTATTTTAGTAGGATTAGTCATTTACGGATTATATTTATTTGTAGTATTTATTGTTATGTCCATAAAAGGTCTTATTTTATTTTTTAAAGGCAAGAAATATTCACTTATGTTACCTGAGGATTTAAAAGCTGACGAAATACTTAAAAAAGGAATAAATTTAAATCCTCAAGTTCAAACTCAAACTGTAAATAATAGTTCAGTCACTTATAATAACACTTACAACCAAATTAATATTTCAGCTAAAACAAATAACAATGAAGGGCTAAAACCAGTCGATTATTTAGATCAAACTAATAACGATAACGTTAATGGATTTTTAGAAGGTAATAGTAATGGCCAATGAGAATAAAAAATTTAGTGATAGTTCTTTTTACAAAGTATTAATAACTATTGTTGTTATTATTTTAAGCATTTTTTTTGTTTTTGGCTTAATCGGTAGAGGCATCCAAGTATTAGTTAAAAATCAACAAAAAAGAGTCGATAAATTAATGTCTAAATTGATCTTAAGCAAAGTCGTAAATAACGAAAAAGATTTCAAAAGAATCGCAAATTATAAATCTAAAGTTTTTTTCTTCAAACATTCGATTCCAGCATTTTCAATAATGTTACTTACACTTTTAGTTTATATAGTTTGTATCTCAATATATCAACCAACTCATGGCGGAAATTATCTTTCGATGTTTTATATTTTTGGAAGAACAATCTACCCTTGGCAAGGCGAACTTATTTATTACGCACCTTTAGGATTTGATTTTTCAAATATTAAAGCTGTGTCAATATTTAATGAATATCCAAACGATTTATGGTATTTAATTATTTCTGTAATTAATATTTCATTATTAATTATCGCTTTAGTGATGTATTTTATTCAAGTCGGTGGATATTTAGCTAGAAAATATAGAATCTTTAAATTATGTCAATCTATGTTCTCAAAAGACTTAGATGGAGTTGATTTAATGCATTTTATCAATACGACAAATTCAACTATTTTAGATGATAACGAAAAAACCACTATGCCTGTTGCTACTGAGCAAAGCCATAATGGTCAAGAGATCAATAAACAAAATCAAACAACTAATTAGCCTTTAATAACATTTATAAATAATAAAATAATCTCAACAATAACAAAAGCACCTAATAAAATATCTAAAATCAAAAATAAGATAAATAATCTAGAAGTAGAGATTTTCTTTTCTTCTTCTTTTTTAGCTTCTTCTGGTGTTAATTCTTTTTTGACTGAAGGAGTTTCTGCTTGAGAAAAATTTCTAGTAGAACTTAAATCTCTAGTATCATTTTCTCTTTCAATTAATAATTTATCATCATTCATCATTAATATTTTAAACTCCCTGGAGTTCTTGGATAAGGTTGAACATCCCTAATATTAGAAATACCTGTGATATACATAATTAATCTATCAAATCCTAATCCAAATCCTGAATGGATACATCCGCCATATTTTCTTAAATCTAAATACCATTCAAGACCTTTATCGTTTCCAAGTTCTTCCATTTTCTTCTTTAAAATTTCATAGTTTTCTTCTCTTTGAGAACCGCCACAAATTTCTCCAACTCCTGGAACTAATAAATCGCATGCCGCAACAGTTTTATTATCTGGATTCAATTTCATATAGAAAGCTTTAATTTCTTTAGGGAAATCAATTAAGAACATAGGACCTTTGACAATTTCTTCAGTTAAATATCTTTCATGTTCACTTTGAAGATCCATTCCCCATTCAATCTTATCATAATCAAATTTATGACCGTTTTTAACTGCTTCTTTTAATAATTCAATACCTTCAGTATATGTCATTCTCTTAAAAGGAGTATTTAAAATATGATGTAATTTATCTAATACTGTCTTATCAATCATCGTATCGAAAAAATTCATCTCATCTGGGCAATTATCTAAAACATATTGAATAATATATTTTAAGAAAGATTCCATTAAGTTCATATCATCTTCTAAATCTGCAAAGGCAATTTCAGGTTCAATCATCCAGAATTCACTTGCGTGTCTAGTTGTATTTGAATTTTCAGCTCTAAATGTAGGCCCAAAGGTATAAACATCTCTAAATGCTAATGCAAATGCTTCAACATGAAGTTGACCGCTTACGGTCAAACAAGCACTTGAATTAAAAAATTCAGTAGGATTTTTTAAGTCACTAGCAACATGGAATACTTGACCTGCACCTTCAGCATCGTTTGCTGTTATTTCAGGAGTATGAATATACATAAATCCATGTTCTTGAAAATATTTATGAATTGCATAAGCTAATGTATTTCTAACTCTAAAAACAGCATTAAAAGTATTTGCTCTAGGTCTTAAATAAGCGATATCTCTTAAAAATTCAAAAGAATGTCTCTTCTTTTGAAGAGGATAATCTTCACTACATTCACCTAAAACAGTAGCGTTTTCTAATATAATTTCAAATGGTTGTTTATTTTCAGGAGTCAATTTGATAAATCCAACTACTTTAATACTTGAACCATATTTAATTTTTGAAATATTTTCATAATTTACGTTATCTTTAGAATAAACTAATTGAACATTCTTAAAGCAACTTCCATCATTAAAATCAATAAAACCGACACTTCCGTTGTTTCTATTGCTTCTAACCCAACCTTCTAACACTACGCAACTATCTTCATTTAAACATTTATTTTCTAATGAAATATACAATTTTTTAACTGTTAAACTTCTTTCTTGACTCATAATAAAACCTCATTAATAATTATACAATAATTTAATATCTCTTGTAATCTTCAATTCTCCAAGATGGATCAACTCCTAAAGATAAATCTGCAAATATACCTTTATCATAAAGATGATCAGCAACTTTAGCAATCATTGCTGCATTATCTGTAGTACACCATATTGGAGGTATAATTACTTCAATATCACTATCCTTAAATAATCTTACAACTTCACTTCTTAAATAACTATTAGCACTAACTCCACCAGCTAAAATAATTTGTTTTATATCGTACATTTCTGCAGCTTTTTTAATTCTATCAATAATCATTCCGACTGCAACATCTTCAAAAGATCGTGCTAAATCCTCAACTACAATCTTTTCACCTTTTTGTTCAAGATTATGGGCTAAATTGATAACGGCAGTTTTAAGACCACTATAACTTACATTTAAGCTACCATCGTGCATTGGAGTAGGTAATTTATATGCATGTTTACCAGTTTTAGCTAATTTATCAATAGCTACTCCTCCTGGATAAGGTAACCCGATTACTCTAGCTACTTTATCAAAAGATTCACCGATTGCATCGTCTTTTGTTTCGCCAATAATTTCAAATTCAAGATGGTCTTTCATCAAAACTAATTCAGTATTTCCACCGCTAACAACAACAGCTAATAATGGAAACTTTAATTCTCCAACAAATTCATTAGCATATATATGCCCAGTTAAATGATGTACAGGAATAATTGGTTTATTATAAATCAATGCTAAAGTTTTAATCGCTTGAAGTCCAACATGAAGTGCTCCGATTAATCCTGGGCCTCTAGTAACTGCAAATGCTGTAACATCTTCTAACTTTACATTTGCTACATTTAAAGCATCGTCAATAACCGCCAAAACATTTTCAAGATGCAATCTAGAAGCAATTTCAGGCATAACTCCGCCATATTTTTGATGAACCTCAATTTGACTAGAAACAATATTTGATAATAATTGTCCATTTTTTATAATTGCACAGCTAGTTTCATCACAGCTGCTTTCTAAAGATAATATAATTCTATCCATATCAAATTTCTCCCTTAACCATATAAATGGCATCTTCTCCATCACTATAATATCCCTTCTTAGTGCAAACTTCTAAAAATCCATTTTTCTTATATAAATTAATTGCAGCAATATTAGATTTTCTAACTTCTAAAGTATAAAATTCAGAATTTTCACTTTTAATCCTTTCTTCGCTACTTTTAATTAATAAAGTTGCTAACCCTTGATTTCTATATTTTTCATCAACACAAATTCTAAATATAGTTGAACTATTAAATGTAATCCAATAAATTAAATAAGCTACTATTTGACCATCATTTTTAATTACAATCGTGTTAGAAAACGCATTTTCACTCAATTCATATTCTAAATCAAACATCTTTAAATGATCTTTAAAACATCGTTGATCTAGATTATATAATTCTTCAATATCATTATTATTTGCACAAACAATTTCCATATTAATCTTTCATGTAAACAGCTTTTAAAGTCATGATGTTTTCAACTAAATCTTCTTCGTTTTTTAAACTTAACATATTTGAAGAAATAGATGCTTTATATCCTTCAATATCTAAATATTCAGTATCTCCACATACAATAAAATCACTATGATTTTTGATATATTCTTTGACTTCATCATTTTTCATAATTTGATCTTTTAAGATGGCTTCGTTATTTTTATAAACTCCAATATAAGATCTATTGCTTCTAGCATTAATTAAACATATTGAATTAACATCATATTTTTCTAAAACCTTTAAACTAGAATATGCATAACAATTGATTTTTAATGAATAGCAATACACTTTTGCAATTGTTAAAGCAATTCTAACACCAGTGTAACTTCCTGGACCAACAGTGACACAAACTTCTCCGATTTCTTTTGGATCTACATGATTCTCATCTAAGATTTTTTTAATTTCTGGAATCATATATTCGCTTTGCTTTTGAAAACATTCATATGATGTTTCAGAAATTAATTTTCCATCTTTCCCTAATCCGACAACTAAATCTTTATAAGAGGAATCTAACATTAAACTATACATAACTAAAATAACTCCTTTATTTCACTAAGTATTTGATCATATTTTTTCCCATGTGATGTAATTTTTATTTCTCTAGTATCGTCATTTAATAAATGAATATCGATGTTTAAATAATCATCTAATAAAAATTCTTTAATAAACATTGGCCATTCTACAACACAGACCCCATCGCCCTCTATGACTTCTTCTAAACCGATATTTTTATTTTCACCATTAACATCTTCTAATCTATATGCATCAATGTGATATAAATTCATATTTTTATTAAAATAGCATTTAAGAATGTTAAATGTAGGTGAATTTACTTCATCTTCAATACCCAAACCTTTAGCTATACCTTTAGTGATTGTTGTTTTACCAGCTCCTAAATCACCAGTTAAAGTAACTAAACTACCTTTAAATAATTTCTTGGTTATTTTTTCTCCGATTCTTTTTGTTTCTTCATCAGACTTACTAGTTAATTTAATTTCCATAACTTTATCCTTCTTGCCTGTCTCTTTTAAAAATTTATCATAATATTCTTGAATTTTCTCATCATTAAAAGGAAATTCTTTCTTATTCATTTTCTCTTTAATTTCATTGATGTTATAACGTAAAATCCTATCAATATCATCTCCATATTGATATTTTTTCTTATGATATCCATATTCTTTTACATCGATTAATCTAATTAAATTATTTGGATATTTTTTTATATCAAGGTCATAATCAATATATTTAATTCTACCTTTATCGAAAATATAAGGCGAAGCGAGATTTACATAATATGTAATCCCACCTTTTTTAAACATAGCAATAACATTCCACCAGCGCTTTTTAAAATAAACCATTATCGCAGGTTCTTTTGTATACCAGATTCTAAAATCGTGTTCTATTACTTTCACTTTTTTACTAGAAACTACAACATAATCTTCAGTTTCTTCAACTACATAAGTTGAATCCCGTATTCTATGCATCCTGCCATCATGCTTATAACCTTGAACTTCTATCCACTTTCCTTCAAGCTTTTCCATAATAGCACCTTATTTTTTATTTATTTCATCGACCATTTCAAGGACTAAATCCAAATCTTTTTCGCTTCTTCTTAATGTATTAATATTAAAATCTGATTCAACTGGAATATTTAAAAAATCATCGCAGTAATCAATTCCTATTGTAGTATAACCTGCTCTAATTGAAACAATAACATCAATCAATGTTTTATCGATTCTAAATTTCTTTAATGTAGTTAAAACTTTAGAATTAAAAACTTTTTTATAATTATCATCATTTGTATATACAACAAAAGAACTATTAGTTCCGCCATCTACTAATTTCAATTCTTCGATATCATCGAGAGGTTTTGATAATTGACCACCTTTAAGTTGAGCGATAATAACTTTATCACCTTGATAATTATTAGGGTAAATATACATTCTTCCTAAAAACATTGGAGACATTCTATTTTTAACTAAAATATTTCCTGCAACATCTACTGAAGTTAATACCTTACCATCATATTCTGCTTCAACATAATTTCTACTTCTTGTATTTTTAATGTTTTTATAAAAATGAGCGTTTATAAAAACTTGATCATCTAATTGATTCGCTGATAAATAATTTACTTTTGTAAATTTTTCATCTCTATAAAGATATTTTGCAGATAAAGTAAATAATTCATTAATATATTCATTTGCTTTACCTTGCAATTTATTTTTATTAACTTTTGTGGCTGTTACCATAGCGATTAATGCTAATACGAAAGCTCCTAAAGCAACGTATAGCATCCAAGAATATTTGCTTTGAAACACTAATGTTAAAACAAAACAGCCAACCATTAAAACTGTTGAAACACCTGTAACAATATAGTTAATTCTTTTAACTTTTTTATTGTAAGACCAATATTTTGATCTTGCTTCATTAATATTTTTAGTTAATTCGGCTTGATCGCTAGTTACTTCTTTTTTATTTTCTTCCTCTTCTAAAAGAGCATTAGAATCAATAACGCTATTAATTTCTTCTTCGTTATTCTTTTCTTCTTCAATTTCTTTAGTTTCTTCTTCTTTCTTTACTTCAGAAGCCACACTCTCATCATACTTTTTAAATCCCATAAATAAATACTCCTACATACGTATGAGATTATTATAAACGATATGAGCGTTTTATGTTAGTAATATATAAAT
>CAVKZO010000044.1:0-10080 GCA_963661135.1 Lachnospiraceae bacterium
GAACTAACTTAATCGAGAAAAAATATGAAATTTTTATAAGTTACTACTACTAAAAAATTTGTTTATTTATTATAATATAGATATAGAAGATAAATAGGAGGAATGATATATGAAATATCAAATTGTCGGTAAAAATATTACTGTTACAGAAGGAATTTCTCAAGCGATTCAAAGAAAACTTAAGAAGATGGATAAGTACTTTGAAGATTCAGAAAATGTTGAATGTAGAGCTGTTGTAAGAAGTTATAAAAATGGCGCTAAAGTCGAGATAACTATTAGAACTAAAGATATGGTTTTTAGAAGTGAAGTTACTAATGAAGATTTATATGCTGCTGTTGATCTTTCGGTAGATAAATTAGAAGGTCAAATGAGAAAATTAAAAACTAAATTAGAAAATAGATATTCCAAAGAAGGTATTGGAAAAGCCATTATTTATGATGAAATTGAAAATGAATCCAACGAAGAAGAAGACCAAATTGTAAAAACTAAAAATTACAATTTAAAACCTATCTCCATGGAAGATGCAATTATTGAAATGGAAGCAATCGGACATGATTTCTATGTTTATTTAGATACTGATGATGAAAAAATTAGCGTTTTATATAAAAGAAATGATGGCGGATATGGCTTGATTCAAGCTGATAATAAAGTTGTTTTATAAATATAAAATATAGTTGCTTATGAAAGTTATTGCCACTGATTTAGATGGAACGTTATTTTATCCACGCGATAAAAAGAATATGATTTATGCGCCTAATTTATTTTTGCTACAAAATTTTATAGATAAGGGTGGCAAAGTTGTATTGATTTCTGGAAGGAGCGTCGATTATTGTAAGTTGGTTTTAGAAAAGTTAGGTAGACCAGCAACAGTTATCGGATTCAACGGATCTTGTATTTATAGCGATGGAAAGTTTATTGAAAAGAATGTAATCCCTAATAAGGATGCAAAAGTTTTGATTAAAGAAACTTTTGATACATTTCATAATTACGGCGTCTTTTTAATGACTGATAAAGGTGTGACAGTACATTTAAAAACTAAATCTAAAATTATTAGATGGGGCAGTAAAATTTATTATAAAAGTCAAAAAATATATGCTGAGCAACTATCTTTTTCTGAAAAAGATTATGAAGAAGAGTTAGAGCATGGAAACATTTATAAAATAATGATATTTTTCGGAATTACAAAAAGAAAGATAAACGCTGCTAGAGAAGCCAACAAAATTTTAAGAAATTCATATGAAAATTTTGAATGCTCTCGGTCAAGTAGCGTCATCGAAATCACTTTAAAAGGGTGTTCAAAATCCAATGCATTGAAAGATTATGTAAATATTAATAAAATTGATAAAAAGGATATTTATGTCGTTGGAGATAGCGGTAACGACATCTCGATGTTTAAAGAATTTTATGAAAATAGTTTCTGCATGGATCACTCTCCAATGAGTGTAAAAAAATACGCTAGATACACAATTGAAAAATTTGAGGATTTATCTAGGTATATTTATTAAGGTTTTTAATAAAATATAGTAGATATATTTTATAAAAATAGTAAAATATAGTAGTTAAGGAGTTTTGTATTATGAATACTATTAGTCGTGTTATTGTTTCTTTGGTTTATTATAATTCACTTGTTAAAGATACTTTAGAATACACAATAAACAAAGAGGCATATGATGTCAATTTCTACGATTACAAACAAAATGGAATCGTCAATGAAATTAAATTAGATACACCATTAAAACAATTTTTAGCAAATAATGGTGAAAAAGGTGAAGAATTAAAGAAGAAGCTTGAAAAATTTGGTGAAGATTTTTATAGTGAAAAATCAACAGTTATCAAAAAAGCTGCTGATGGTTTAAGAGTTGATCATGCTCAAAATATTAAAATTTTTGAAGGTGTTATCCCACTTCACGAAGAATTAAATTCAATCGTTGAATTACATGTAAATTACGCTAGACAAAATAATGTCTTAGAAGAAAAAATCGTCAAATTAAGACATGCTGATGAAAGATATTATAGAGCAGTTGCTTTCTTATCTTTAAGCGGTGAATTATTTAAACAATTCGATGAATATAATAAAGCTAGAAAAGAAGCAAATGGTGAAAAGACACCTCAATCAAATTTCATTGAACAAGATTTAAATAAGATTGTTAACCTTCTTGGTATGGTTAGACAATATGCTACATGTAACGATGAAGTTTATACTAATGTTGTCGATGCATTATGGCCAGCAATCGAAATGATGAATGGTAAAAGATTACTTCCTACAGGAAAGACTTTTGCTGATGTAATTAATGATGCTAACGCTAAAATTGCAGCATTTGTTAAAGATAGCGAAGATGAATGGAAAGCAATCTATCCTGAATTAATTAATGAATTAATTCAAGATAATCAAAAAGCTAAAGAAGAGGCAGCTAAAGCTCAAAAGGCTGAATAATAATGAAATTATTTAAAGGTAGGACCATCGGACAATCTGCAGCTTTAAGTATCGGTTTACTTTTCCTTTTTGTTGGATTGGTTTTAACTATATTAGGCTTAATTGGTGATTATGGACCAAATAACAATCCATTTCAAAGTGTCAATACTGGAATGGCTAGCGCATTAAAGTTTGGTTTAACATTAACTTGGTTAGGTGTCGCCTTACTTCTTGTAGGTGCTTTAATATTCTCATTAGCTTTAAATGTCATCACTAAAAGTGAAGAGAGAAATGAAGAGAAGCAATCAAGAAGAAAACAAAGGCTTGAAGCTATCAATTCAAATGTTGTTGATGAAATAAAAGATTCAACAATAAATAAACAAAATTAAAATTAAAAGAAGGACTGAAAAAGTCCTTTTTTAAATAGTGATTTTAAATGTATAATAAAAGTCGAGAAACGTCTCGACAAGAATTTTAATGGTGGCGGAGAAAGAGGGATTTGAACCCTCGCGCCTTTTACAGCCTATGAGCTTTCCAAGCCCACCCCTTCAGCCTCTTGGGTATTTCTCCACATGCTTTAAAATTATAGCAATAAATTAAGGAGTTGTCACAATAAAAATGAAAGAAATATTGATAAATGATAAAAATTGTAACCAAAGAATCGATAAGTTTGTAAGAAAGTATTTAAATGATGCTCCTTTAAGTTTCATATACAAGACATTCCGTAAAAAAGATATTAAAGTAAATGGTCACTGGGTTGATAAAAATTATATTTTAAAAAAAGATGATTTAGTTCAAATATATATAAAAGATTCAGCTTTAGAAGACTTTAATAATCCTAAAAAAATAGAAAATTTAAGATGTGATGATTTAAATATTATTTACGAAGATAATAATATTTTAATTGTGAATAAACCTAAAGGTCTTTTAGTTCATGGAGATAACGAAGAAAAAAGATTAACTTTAACTAATAAAGTGCAAGCTTATTTATATTCTAAAGATGAGTTTATTAACGATGGTAAAAGTTTTATTCCTAGCCCTGCTCATAGATTAGATAGAAATACTAGTGGTCTTGTCGTTTTTGCTAAAAATTTAAAATCCAGCCAGGAATTACTAGAGTTATTTAAAAATAAAGAACATATAGAAAAGTATTATATCTGTTTAGTGAGTGGTAAAACCGATCCAAGTGGAGAAATTAATTTACCACTTAAAAAAGATGAAGAAAGAGGTTTAGTTTTTGTGACTTCGATTAAAAATGGTGGTAAAGAAGCAAAGACTAGATATAAAAAAATCGGTGGAAATAATGAATATAGTTTATTATTGGTGCAACTTGTCACAGGTAGAACCCACCAAATTAGGGTCCACTTTAAGGAAATTAACCATCCTTTAATTGGTGACTCAAAATATGGAAATTATAAAATTAATAAGGCATTTGATAGTGAATTTGGATATGATTCACAATTTTTACATTCTTATGAAATGGTGTTTAAAGATTTAAGTGGTGAACTTAGTTATTTATCAAATAAAACATTTGTGGCTCCTATAAACAAAAAAGAAAAAGAGATACTTTCTAAACTTAGTATCTCTTATAAATTGTAGTTATTAAAATAACTAATTATGTACGTATAAACCAACTGTTTTTTTAACTTTTGTTAAAGTTTTATTTGCGACTCTACTAGCTTTAATCGCTCCATTTTTTAATACTTCATCGATAATTCCACTTTTTAATATATTTTCATAGCGTTCTTTAAATGGGGCTAGTTCGTTTATTACTGTATCAGCTACAGCTTTTTTAAATTCACCATACATATGGCAATCTTTGAATTTTTCTTCAGCTTCTTTAATAGAAATGCTATTTAATGAAGCGTAGATTGTTAAAAGGTTAGAAATACCAGGTTTATTAACTGGATCAAAATAAATATTAGTATCAGAATCAGTAGTAGCAGACATTATTTTCTTTCTGATTACATTTAAATCATCACTTAAGAAAATATCTCCTTTAGGATCGCTTTTAGACATCTTTTTACTTGGATCTGATAAAGACATAATTCTAGCTCCGACTTTAGGAGTGATTGGTTCAGGCATTGTGAAAACTTCTTTTTCATATCTATGATTGAATCTATTTACTAAATCACGACATAATTCAACGTGTTGCTTTTGATCTTCTCCAACAGGAACAACATCTGCATTGTATAAAAGAATATCACCACACATTAAAACAGGATAAGCAAATATACCTAATCCAACCGCTGCTTTATTCATCTTACTTGATTTATCCTTAAATTGAGTCATTCTAGAAAGTTCACCCATATACAAATAGTTTTGTAAGATTGTATTGATTTCAGAATGAGCGCTGACATCACTTTGTAAAAATATAGTAGTTTTCTCTGGGTCGAGACCTGCAGCTAAGTAATATGCTACAATGTCTTTTGTATTTTTACGTAGTTCAAGTGGATCTATAGGAACAGTTAATGCATGTAAATCTGCAATGAAAACAAAATTTTCGTAATCTTCTTGATAATTTTTAAATTGTCTTAGGGCACCAATATAATTACCTAATGTTAATTTACCAGTAGGTTTAATACCACTTAATGATCTTTTCATAAATATCCTCCAACAATTAATTAAATTATATACTATAAGTATATAAAAGTTAAATTATTTAAAAAATATGTTATAATTTCAAAAGAGGTTATTCTATGGATATTAAGTTATACAATTCTTTGACAAATAAATTAGAAAAATTCGTTCCAATCAAAGAAAACGAATTGAAAATATATGTGTGCGGTCCAACGGTTTATAATGATCCTCATATCGGAAACATGAGACCTGTCGTCTTTTTTGACACATTATGTCGTTTCTTTTCTTATATTGGTTACGATGTTAAATTTGTAAGCAACTATACGGATGTTGATGATAAAATAATTAATAAAGCGATTGAAGAAGGAGTCGATGAAAAAGTTATCAGCGAAAGATATATTCAAAGATATAGAGATTGTTTAGATAAATTAAATGTATTGAAAGCTTATAAAAATCCTAGAGTTACAGAATATATCGATAAGATTGTCTCTTATATCGATGGGTTAGTTGATAAAGGAAATGCATATGTTTTTGATGGTGAAGTATTCTTTGATGTTAAATCGATAAAGGATTATGGGTGCTTATCTAAAATTAATATCGATGATTTAATATCCGGTGCAAGAATTGAAGAAAATACAAAGAAGAAATGTAGTTTAGACTTTTTATTATGGAAAAAAACTGAAAAAGGGATTAAATGGGATACAAAATGGTGTTTAGGACGACCAGGATGGCACACTGAATGCTGTGTTATGATCGATTCTATTTTTAATGGAAAGATAGATATTCACGGTGGAGGAATGGACTTAAAATTCCCGCATCATGAAAATGAAATCGCTCAAGCTATGGCGATGCATAGCAATAAAATCGCTAATTATTGGATTCATAACGCAATGATGAATATAAATGGTGATAAAATGTCAAAATCTTTAGGCAATGTAATTTTAGCAAAAGATGCAATTGAAGAATATGGTGCCGATGTTTTAAGGTTATTTTTAATTAATGCTCCTTATAGAAGTATCATCAATTTAAGTGATAAAACTATTCAAGATACAAAATCAATAATTCAAAAAATTGATAATTGTTATAAACAAATGAATTTGGTTTTAGGAATGAATGGTAAATATAATCATGTTGAATCTGAGTTAATAAACCCATTTTTAGAATATTTAGCTGATGATATGAATATCAGTAATGGTGTCACTTATTTACTTGATTTAATTAAGCAAGCAAATGGATTAATTAGAAGTAAAGAGATAGATTACGTTAAAATTAACGACTTATTTAATTGTATTAGCGATATTTGTCGGATATTAGGCTTACATTTTGAATATAAAGAGTTTTCAAAAGATGAGATTATAATTTATAATAATTATATTGAAGCAAAAAAGAATAAAGATTTTGCAAATAGTGATATTTTAAGAAATAAGTTAATCGAACTTAAAATAATTTAAGGAGAGTGTATGTTTTCTAATTTTCTTGTTAATGTTTTAACCTCAGCTGATGATAAGTCTAGTGCCATTTGGTCAAATACGATCGATGGTCAAATTGTCGAATGGTTTAACAATGGATTTAATGGTGCGATGAATCCGATTGGAAGTAACATCATATTGATTGTACTCTCTTTATTACTAGCTACTTTATTTAGTGGGTGTATCGGTTTTCAAAGAGAAATCAACGGACATGCTGCTGGATTTAGAACTCATATTTTAATCGGTTTAGGTTCTTCTTTAATTATGATTCTTTCGGTATATGGATTAAGTAATGGGGCGACTAGAGATCCGATGAGGTTTGCTGCTGCTGGAGTTACTGGAATCGGATTTTTAGGAGCAGGTAGCATTATTCAAAATGGATTTAATGTTAAAGGATTAACAACCGCTGCTTCAATTTGGGTGACTATGGCTATAGGAATGTGTTGTGGAGAAGGGTATTTTGTGATTGCTTCTTTAACTACGATAATCGCAATTTTATGTTTAACCACATTCTCTAAATTTGAATTGTTAGCAAGTAAAAAAAATAGTAACGTCATGATTGTAGTAAATGAAGATGTCCCAGTATTATCAAAAATATTAGATATATCTGAAAAGATGAATATTACAATCAAAGATATTTCTTCTTCTATGGTTAGAAAAGATGGAAATAATTACGTTAGAGTAGTCTTTAAAATTGCATGTTTAGAAAAGGATAAAATCAACAACTATTTAAGTCAAGTTAGCATCGCTTGTGATCCGATAGAAGTTAAAATATTACATTAATTTTTTCAATTTTTTGCCTAGATATAATATATCTAGGCATAAAAATTTTAAGGGCACTTTTTGCTAAAATTAAAAAAAATAAATTAAAAAGAGGTTATAAAAATGGATATTATATATGGTACAAACACTATTATGAGTTCTTTAAAACTTGGGAGTGTTACAAAGCTTTATTTAGTAAAAGGGTACTCAAATAATAAAATTCTAGAAGAAGCTAAAAAAAGCAAAGTTAAAATTTTTTATGTAGAAAAGTACGAGCTTGATAAGATGACTCATAATGGTCTTCACCAAGGGGTTGTAGGAATTATTAAAAATAAAGAAGTTCTATCTTTTGATAATTTAGTAGATAAATTAAAGAATGTAAATAATCCATTGTTAGTTATGCTTGATGAATTGAATGATCCACATAATTTAGGTGCTATTTTAAGAAGTGGTGATGCATTTTCAATAAACGGTATTATTTTTAAAAGCAATGGGCAAGTTAAACTTAATGAAACTGTAGCTAAAGTTTCAACTGGTGCAATAAATTATATCGATTGTGTGCAAGTTACAAATTTATCTCAAACAATTAAAAAACTTAAAAAGATGGGCTTTTGGATAATTGGTTTAGATGGAGGATATGAGCAAACTTTAAAAGATATTCCTCAAGATGTCCCTTTATGTGTCGTCGTAGGTAGTGAAGGATTTGGAATTTCAAGATTAGTTAAAGAAAATTGTGACATGATCTGTAAGATTCCAATGACTGGCCACGTCGATTGTTTAAATGCAAGTGTAGCATGTTCAATCGCACTTTATCAAATTCGTAATAGATAATTGATAAAGGGAAAATATGGAGAAAGAAAAAGAATTATTAGAGATATTTAAAAGATCTAAATATGGAGATAAAGGTGCTCAAAGAGAAATTTTAAAACATTCTAGAGAAATATGTAGACCTTTGATTAATAGCTTTTATCCAAACGTTAAAAAAATCGGCATTAATTATAGTGATTTAGAAGATCTTGTGGTAGATACGTTAGTTACGCTTTACGAGAAATTAGATATCGATAACGCATACGATTTTGATAATGTAGTTAAATTTTATTACTTAAAAACTGTTCAAAGCGAAATAAGGTATTATTCAAAATATAATTCTAAAATTTATGTTCCATTTGAAAATGAACAAGATAATTTTGAACTTATAATCGCTAATAAAAGGTTTGAAGGAGAAAAAGAATCTAATGATGTGCGAGATTTAATTCTTCAAGATGAAATTTATACTAATACAATAATTGATAATAAAGCAAAATTAACACTTAAAGAAAGAGCGATAGTAATCATGTTTTTAAATTCAGAAAACATAAAAGATATTTCCTTAAAATTTAAGATTAGTTATCAGACGACATATAAACATATTAAAAATGCTTTAAGTAAAATTAAAAAATTTATTAAAGTAAATTATAACGATATTTATAGTCTTTACGAATCATAGGTTAAAAATAGAATATAAATGACGTCTTGTATAGTGATGATAGCAAGACGTTTTTTATTAATTATTTATTCTTTAAGTTTATTGGGTATTAAAAGCAATGCTAATACTCTTTTAAATGATCACGAATATAAAGTTAGCGAATTAGCTGATATTGAATTTAAATTTGATAAAAATAATTTTAATGATAATTATTTTTTTGGATCTATAAATATAATTGCTAAAAAATATGATCAAGAAAAATTTAATATTGAAATCAGTATTTATAATGACGGTAGTAGTTACACTTATAAAGATGATGAATCGCTTAAAAAGATTTATAAATTATCTTTTAAATATTATAAATTTGATTTTAAAATACCAATTTATGAAGTATCGAATAATTTTAGAATAAAGTTAGAATATAATATCGATATAGATACATTGGATTATTTTTTTATAGATTTTGCCTCTAAAGATGTTTCAACTTCATCCATCGAAAATAATTTAGTAGAAAGTGTTATATGTAAAGATCATAAAATTGAATATAAATATATAAATTTTAATTTTGAATCGATAATCAACGATTTAAATTTAGAGTATTATAATTATTTAAATTTTAAAAAATTTAAAATTAAGATCGATAATTTATCAAGTGTAGAAGAAGTAAATTTTAGAATTTATGATAGAGATAAAGTGTTTATTGATATATTAAATTATGAATCAAATTGGGGAAATGTTAATTTAAAAGGAACTTATATCAATAATATTTTAAGTTTAGAAAATTCAAGTTCATATTATCTAGAAACAATAAATTTTTCATTAAATAAAATAAAAAATGACTTATATAATACTGAAGTTAACGAATTATATTTTCCAAATAATTATTTTGAATATTTTAATAATCAGGATGTAAAGCTTGTATTTAAAAATATTAATCAAAGATTTAATTTATATTTTGAATATAAAATTATATTCTCTTTTAAAGAAAGAAACAGACGAAGTATGGTTATCCAAGAAAATGATAGTTTTTTTAATTATTCAAATTATAAAGAGGTTTATTTATGAAATCTATAATTATATTTATTATCACAATTTTATTAGGAAGCATCTATCCTTTATATAATATCGGATTAAAAAGAAGCCTTATAGATTCAAAATTAGAAGTGATACCTAATAAATTAATAAATGATAGTGTAGTAGAAATTTATAAAGATGATCAAGAGATTAAATATATTTATAAATATAATTTTGAGTTCAATTTTATAAAATATTTAAATTTAACATTAAAAGATATAATAAAAAAATATCAGATTTCCTTTACTTATTTTATTAAAGAAGATGATAAATATTTTGTAGATATAAGTGAATATCCTAAAAATGTTGAGATTAAA
>CAVKZO010000045.1:0-9823 GCA_963661135.1 Lachnospiraceae bacterium
ATTTAATAGATGCCGACTTAGCTTAGCTGGTAGAGCAACCCATTCGTAATGGGTAGGTCGTTAGTTCGAATCTAATAGTCGGCACCAAAATTAGTAAAATTTTCCCTTATTTAAAAGGGAATTTTTTATTATTTAAGATATATTAAAAAACGATAATTGCTTGTTATGGGGTATAAACTTTAAAATTTTTAAAAAAACATACCCATAACTGACATTTATCGTTATAATATTATTGAAAGGAAATAATATTATGAATAGTAAGATATATCCGAGAGAAAAATATTTATCGAGAATAAGGCCATTTTATGATTCAGATATCGTGAAGGTAATTACAGGTATTAGAAGATGTGGCAAATCATGTATTTTAAAATCTATTATCGAAGAACTTTCTAATAAAGGTTTAAAAGATAGAATTATTTATCTTCCATTAGATAAAAAAGGATATAAAAATATTACTACTCCTGAACAATTAGAAGAAAAAATTGAAAGCGAAATTAAAGATTCTAATATGTATTATCTAATAATTGATGAAATACAAAATGTAAAAGGATTTGAAAAAATAGTATTAGAATATGAAGAAGAAGGTTATTCAATATTTTTAACTGGATCTAATTCTTATTTATTGAGTGGCGAAATATCAACTAAACTTACAGGAAGATATTTAACGTTTGAAACTTACCCTTTAGATTTTAAAGAATATTTAGAGATGAAAAAATATTTTAATAAAAAAATTAAGGATGATGTTTATGATGAATTCAATTCTTATATACTTGAAGGTGGTTTTCCTAAAACGATTGAATTTGATGAATTGGGTGTTAAACAGACTTATACAAGAGGGATTATCGGTGAGATTTTTAATAAAGATGTTAAGACGAGAAATAAAATTAAAAATCAAAATTTATATGAATTGGTAGAAACTTATATCATCAATAATTATTCATCTTTATTTTCTATAAAAAGCTTTTGTGATTCTTTATATAAAATAGGTGTGAAGTGTAAGGCAAATACGATATATAAATATATAGATATATTAGAAAAAGCAAAAATTATTTATGAATGTAATGGATTTGATTTAAAATCTAAAAAAGCTTTAAAAAGAGAAAAGAAATATTATCTTTCTGATTTATCTTTATATTTTTCAAACAACACAGATAACAGTTTAAATTATGGACCATCATTAGAGAATATTGTCTATTTATATTTAGTTAGTAACGATTATCAAGTTAGTGTTGGTAGAATCGGTAAATTTGAATGTGATTTTATAGTTAGAAAGAATAACGGAGATTACGCTTATATTCAAGTTACATATTCAATAAGTGGGAATGAAAAGGCTAAAGAAAGAGAATATAGACCATTTAAAGAAATAAGAGATGGGTATCCTCGCTATATTATTTCTTTAGATAGATTTAGAGATCAACAAGATGGAGTGCATCATATTAGCGCTATCGATTTATTTTTAGGAAAAGAACAAATATAAACATTAATAATAATTCTAGTAAAGAAAGACTTATTAAATTAATATTTTAATTAAATAGAGGTAAAATATTATGTATAGCATAAAAGTTAATTTATATGATTATTTTAAACTTAATAGACCTTCTAAAGGTGATGGAGGCACATTAAGTTGTTTAATTTATGAAGAAGGATTTGATTACGAAACTAAAAGAAAGTTTCCTGCTATTTTAATAATTCCTGGAGGAGGTTACACTTTTGTTAGTAAAAGAGAAGGAGAACCTATCGCTACTAAATTTTTCGCTAAAGGCTTTTCTACATTCGTATTAAATTATACTATAAATCCTAACGGATTTTATCCTAGTGAATTATATGAAGCTTATATGGCTTTAGCTTATATTAATGAAAATGCTACTAAATTTAGAATAAATAAGGATGAAATTGGTGTAATTGGGTTTAGTGCAGGAGGGCATCTTTGTGGAATGGTTTCTACATATACTGATTTAGATAAGTTCTATAAAGAAAATATAACTCAAGAAAAATTTAAAGTAGGTTTTTCTATATATGTATATCCAGTTACTAATACAAAAATTATGTCAAAACATAATTCTATAAATAATTTAACTAATAGTAATAAAGATTTAATTCCTACAGTTAATTTCTTAGATAGAATTAACGAAAGTACGCCTATTTCATTTATTTGGACAACATGTGAAGATGATTGTGTAGATTGTGATGATTCTTTAGAATTAGCTAAAACTTTACATAAACATAATGTTAATTGTGAATTACATATGTTTTCTAAAGGATATCATGGTGAAGCAACTTGTGATTTATTAGGATATAGGGATGATGAATTAACTGACTATATAAATATCAATCACAATTGGATTAATTTATGTTATAACTGGTTAAAGATCAATCATATCGAACCTAAAGATACATTAGATACTAAATATTTTATTTAGATATATGGTATTTTGACTCACATCATTGAATATTAAACATATGAAAAACTCTAGTTGGTTAACATATAAAGAAAAAGATTTAAATACAATACCATTGTTTTTAAAAACTTTTGAATTAGATGATTATGTTAAAAAAGCATCTCTTAATATAACTTCAATGGGATTTTATTATCCTATTATTAATTTTAGTGAAATCACAAACAATTTCTTTATGCCTGGATGGACAGATTATAGAAAGAGAGTCCAAATTCAAAAATATGATATTTCTAAATTTCTCAAAATTGGAAAAAATAGCATAAAGATTTTATTAGGTAGAGGTTGGTGCGCTGCTGAACTATTTGGATGGTCTGAGCGTCCTTATATCAAAACACCTTGTTTTAAATGTGAACTTAAAATTATTTTAAAAAACGGAGAGAAGATTAAGATTGTATCAGATACATCTTGGGATGTTTATACATCAAATATTTTCTATAGTGATTTATATAATGGTGAAATTCAAGATTTAAACATCAAATCTGAATTTGTTTCTAAAGCTATAAAAACAGATGTAGATGTTAAAGTTATTAAACATGAAGGATGTGATAGTAAAGTATATGAAACTATTTTTCCAAGAAGATTGTTTAAAGATAATTTAGGGAATACTATTATTGATTTTGGTCAAAACTTTACTGGAAATATTGAAATAAATATAGTTGGTAGAAAGGGTGAGGTTTTATCTTTTGTTCCTGGAGAAATGTTAGATAAAGATGGTAATTTTTATAATGAAAATTACCGTAAAGCTAAATCATTCTTTAAATATATATTGAAAGACGGAGTTAATAACGCTCATCCATATTTTAGTTTTCAAGGATTAAGATATATTAAATTAATAGATATGCCATCTAATTTTAATTTGAGTTCAATCAAAGGATTAATGATTACATCTTCTATGAAAAGAACATGTTATTTTGATTCAGGAAATGAAAAGATTAATCAGTTATATCACAATATCATTTATGGTCAATTATCTAATTATTTAGATGTACCTACAGATTGTCCTCAAAGAGATGAAAGACTTGGATGGCTTGGAGATGCACAAGTATTTTGTAAAACTGCATGCATTAATTTTGATGTACATGATTTCTATATAAAATGGTTACATGATTTAATCATCGATCAAAATAAAGACGGTTCATTTGCAGGAGTATGCCCTACAATTCCAAATACTCAAATAGATGGTTCTAGCGGATGGGCTGATGCAGCTACTATATGTCCTTATGAAGTTTATATGGCATATGGAGATAAAAAGTTACTGAGTGAATGTTTTGGTATGATGAAAAAATGGGTTAATTATGTAATAAATACTGGAGATAATCCGTATTTATATAATTCTGGATTTCATTTTGGAGATTGGTTGGGGATGGATAGTGCATATCAATCTTTGTATGGTGCTACCGATTTATTCTTAGTTGCTTCAGCTTTCTATGCTCATTCTGTAGATTTAGTTATTAAAGTAGGAAAAGAATTAAATGAAGACGTATCTGAATATGAAGATTTATTAGCGAATATTAAAAAAGAATTCAGAAAAACTTATTTAAAAGATGGGCTCCCTATTGGAGAAAGAGCAATTGAATGTTCTCAACCTGAAAAATCTACATGCTTTACTCAAACTGCAATTACTTTAATTCTTAAATTTAATTTATGTTTGGAAGAAGAAAAAGGAAAATTAGTAGATGCTCTTGTTTCTTTAATTAAAGATAACGGAACGAGAATGACTACTGGATTTTTGGGTACTCCTTATTTGCTACATGCATTAAGTGAAAATGGAAGAAGTGATGTAGCATACGAATTGCTTCTTCAAGAGAAAAAACCATCCTGGTTATATTCGGTAAATAAAGGGGCTACTACCATTTGGGAACATTGGGATGGAGTAAATGATCAAGGTCAATTCTGGGATCCATCTATGAATTCATTTAATCATTATGCGTATGGTAGTGTATTCGATTGGATATTTTTATATGCAGCAGGTATTAATTCACTAAAACCTGATTATAAAAAAGTCTTGATAAAGCCTCATCCATCAAAAGAATTGGGTCATTTAGATATGAAATATTTTACAAAAAGAGGTCTATTAAGTGTTAGATGGTATTATCAAGAAGATTCAATTATTTATGAGATTGAAATACCTAAAGATACTGAAGCAACAGTAGTGTTGAACAAAAATGAATATAATTTAAAAGAAGGCAAGTATATGTTTTCTTTTATACTATAAAGAAAAAAATATATAAAAACTACATTAAATACTATATATTTTATTTAGATATATGGTATTTTTATTTTAAATATGTGAATAAAAGACTAAAATATTAAGGTATGAATTATAAAGGCTTAAGTAAAGAAGAGGTTGATAATAGAGTTAAAGAAGGCAAAGTAAATAAAATTAAAAATAATCTATTCTTAGATTATTTTAAAATAATTATTAAAGCATTTTTTAATTTTTATAACATTATATTTTATGCTGTAGCGATTATTTTTATTTTATATTCTGTAATTACTAAAGATAATATTGCAATATCTAAATATGGATTTTTATTCGTCGTATTTATGAATGCTATCATTAGTTTATATACTAATATAAAAGCTAAAAGAAAATTATCTAAGTTAAATATTATTAACAAAAATAAATATACAGTTATTAGAGATGGTAAAGAAATATTAATAAATGATGATGAAATTGTTTTAGACGATATTATTTTAATTCGTAGTGGAGAAAGTGTAGCTTGTGATATTTTAGTTTTAGAAGGTAATATTAATGTAGATGAATCGATTCTTACAGGAGAGAGTGATTTAATTAATAAGGTTAAAGATAATACTTTACTAAGCGGCTCTCAAGTAATCAGTGGAAACTGCGTTGGCAAAGTAATTAAAGTAGGCAAAGATACTTATATCAATGGCATTAAATCTAATTTATTAAAGATTAAAAAGAAGAAAACACCATTAGAAAAGAATCTATATACATTGATAATTGTTATGATTTGTTTATTAATTCCTGCAGTAATTACTGTATTAATTAAAACTTTATCGGTTAATGAACGGAAATTAACTAAAGAAGTTATCACTAAAACTGCAACGATCATGGTAGGAATGGTTCCTATTGGAATGATTTTATTATCATCGATCACTTTAACTAATAGCGTCATTAAATTATTGAAGCAAAATGTTTTAACTCAAGATTTATATAGCATTGAAAATTTAGCTAAGATTGATACTTTAGCATTAGATAAAACTGGAACGATAACTACCAGCAATTTAATTGTAGAAAAAATAGATATTTTAAGCGAAGATTTTAATAAAAACATATTGTTTTCCTATATCAATTCATTTAAAGAGAATAATAAAACAAGTGAAGCAATATCAATATATTTAAAAGAAAGTAATTGCAATATTGATGAAAATTTAAAGATTTCAGATATCAATGAATTCTCTAGTAAAAATAAATATTCATCTTTAAAAATAGATGAAAAAGAATATTTTTTAGGAGCAATCGAATTTATTTATAATGATAAAAACACTTTAACTAAAGCATTAAATTATCAAAAAGAAGGTAAAAGAGTGCTTCTTTTTAAAGATGAAAATAAAGATTTAGCATTGATTGTATTAAATGATGAAATACAAAAAGGAACCGAAGAAAGCATATCTAATTTTAAAAAGTTAGGGATTAAAATCAAAGTTATCAGCGGAGACAATTTAGAGACTGTTAAATTTATTTCTTCTAAAGTAGGAATTGATACATCTAGAGCGATATCTTTAGAAGGCAAAAGTATTGACGAAGTTAAAGAAATCGCTATGAATTACGATATATTTTCTAGAGCTACACCTGAACAAAAAGAAGTTATCATCAAAGAGTTAGAGGAAAATAAAAATAGAGTTTGTTATATTGGGGACGGAATTAATGACTTATTATCTTTAAAAAATGCAACTTGTTCAATATCTTTTCAAAATGCTAGTGGAGCTAGTAAAAGTGTAAGTGACTTTATTTTATTAGATAACGATTTTAATTCGTTAGATAAAATCGTATATGAAGGAAGAAGAGTAATTAATAATATTGAAAGAAGTTCATTACTATTTTTAACTAAGAATATATTCTTTTTCTTATCAGCGATGTCATCAATTTTCTTTACAAAAGGAATGTTAATTGAAATAGAATCCATATATTTATTTGAAGTAATTATAATCGCTTTAGGAGGATTTTTATTATCTATTGAAAATAATATTCCTAAGAAAGAAGGAGATGATTTTGTAAAAAGAACATTGATTCACTCATTTATTTCAGGAATATTTATCTTTTTACCAGTATTAATTATTTCAATTATTCAAAATATAAATCCTGAAATTATCGGAAATCCTTTTGGAACATCGACAATTTTAATAACTTTATGTGGCTTAATAATATATTTAAATATTATATTGCCTACTAATAGATATTCAAGAATTTGTCTTTATTCAATAAGCGCAATATGTGTGGGATGTATCGTTATATTACCTTCTTTATTTTTAAAATCTAAATATTTAGATAGTGCTAAATCGATAAAAGATCAGATTGATTTATTGATTAATGGATTATGTAAATACGATATATTTTCTACATTTAATTTAAACAGTTACTTATGCATCATCTTAATTTTTATTTTAAGTTCATCGTTATATTTACTAATCAACTATTTAATAAATAGAAAAGAAATGAATAAAAAATAATATTTTGATAAAATAACATTATTAAAAGGAGAAATAGATGGAATTTATTGTAGAAACTAAAAATTTAACAAAAAAGTTTTCTAATAAAGTCGCTGTTAACAAGATAAATATGCACATCAAAAAAGGTGATATTTATGGATTTATTGGTAAGAATGGTGCTGGGAAAACTACTGCTATGAAGATGATTTTAGGGTTATTAAATCCTAGCGATGGAGAAATATTAATCAATGGTAGTAAGGAATTAGATAAAGAAAGAAGAAAGATTGGGTCTTTAATTGAAAATCCTGGATTATATAAAAATTGTACAGCTTATGAAAATTTAAAGAGATTTTCTATAATTTATGGAGGAAATGATAGTGATATTAAAGAAATTTTAGAATTAGTTGGATTAGCTGATACTGGTAAAAAGAAGGCTGGTAAATTCTCTTTAGGAATGAAACAAAGATTAGGAATCGGTATCGCTTTACTCGGTAATCCTGAACTTTTAGTATTAGATGAGCCAATTAATGGATTAGATCCAGCAGGTATTAAGGAGATCAGAGATTTATTAGTTAAATTAAATAAAGAAAGAGATGTTACAATTCTTATTTCATCTCACATTTTAGATGAGTTAGCTAAGATTACTACAACTTATGGAATCATCAATGAAGGTTCTTTAATTGAAGAAGTAAGCAGTGATGAATTAGAAGAAAATTGTAAACGTAATTTAATGATCAAAGTAAATGATATTGATAATGCTACTAAAATTTTAGAGTCTAATAATTTATTAGGTGAATATGAAGTTAAGGGAGACTTTATTTATTTATATTCTAATTTTGATAAAGCGGCGTTAATAAATTCTTTATTAGTTAAAAATAGCATTGAAGTTAGCGAATTAACTAATAATGAAATCGGTTTAGAAGAATATTTTATTGAGAGGTTAGGAAAATAATGGGTAAGTTATTAAAGTTTGAATTAAGAAAAGTTTTTCTAGATAAAAATATATACATTTGTACTGGAGTGTGTATGTTACTTGTTCTTTTAACAGATATTACTACAAAAATTACTGCTGGAGATATGTCGACTTCATTAACAGGAGCTAATTTTGCTCAGTCTGCCATATCAACTTTTAATGTATTATTAATATCTGGAATATTTGTTTCTATATATATTTGTGAAGATTTTAGTTTAGGTACAATTAAAAATATATATGGAAAAGGATATGGAAAAGATGTTGTTTTCTTCACTAAATTTATCGTAAGTTTAATCGCTATAATAATGATGAGCATCTTAACGATGCTAACTGGATATTTATATGGTATTATTTTCTGTTCACATGATTTAAGTATCAGTAAGGAAATTATATTTTCATTATTAAGTCAACTTCTCGTTGTTATTGCTTATTTATCGCTTTATTTCTTTATATCTATCACTTTAAGAAAGAATGGATTGAGTATCGCTATTAATATTGTCGTTCCTATAGCATTAGAAATGGTTTTATTGCTTGTAGATACATTTTTAAAATTAGATAACTTTAAATTTTCTACATACTGGTTAGGAACGATGATGAGTTCTCTTCACGCTAGTGAAATACCTACAAAATCATTTATTATTGCAGTTGTAGGAAGTTTAATTTATATTGTTATATTTTTATTAGCGGGTTTCTTTATCAATAGAAAAAGAGAGATAAAATAATATTTAATCTAAATTATTAAGATTAGAGATATCATTAATTAAATCGAGCGCTACATCATTGAGTTTAGTGCTCTTTTTAGTTGCGATAACTATATCAAATTTAATATTTTCTTTAATAGGTATACCTATTATATCTTCGTTATTATCAGTTATTTGATTGAATAAGAAAGCTCCAACTTCTCCATACTTTAAAACTTCTTTAATAGTGGAAAGTTGTTCTGTCTTCAATTTAATTTTAGGTACGATATCATATTCTTTAAATAATTTATTAAGAATTTGAAATTGCAATGTATCTTCTTTAAATATGATGATCGATTGATCTTTTAAATCTTTGATAGATATCTCTTTTCTATTAGCGAACGGATGATTTTTATTAACCGCAAATAAAAGCTTTGTTTCACCTATCTTTTTATAATTCAAAGAACTTTCGATTTGATTTTTATATACTACAGTGATTGCTATATCTATTTTTCCGTTAATTAAAGCTTCCTTATTTGCGTGGCTTCCAAATTCAAACAATTTTATATTAACTTTAGGATATTTATTTAAGAAATCATTAAAAATTGGAGCGAATACAAATGTTCCTAACATTGGTGGAACATCGATTCTAATAGTTGTAGATTCGTACAAGTAATCCATCATTTGTGGTACGATATTGTTATAAGAATCTACGATTGGCTTAGCTAAAGAATATAAATAATTTCCACTTGGAGTTAGCTCTAAATTCTTTCCATTTACAACTATTAATTGTGTTTTTAATTCCTTTTCTAAATTTCTTATAGCTGTAGAAATAGCAGGTTGCGAAATAAATAATTCTCTACTTGTTTTTGTGTAAGACTTATTTTCATAGACTTTAATAAAGTAATATAATTGTTCAATACTCATAATTTAATTATACTATAAAAAAATTTTATAGATTACATTTTTTTAAAAAATATTTTTAAATGTGCAAACGCTTATATACAAATATTTTACTAATTTTATAATTTAGTATA
>CAVKZO010000046.1:0-9382 GCA_963661135.1 Lachnospiraceae bacterium
TTTTATTACTATATAACTAATAATATAAATTATTTTTAAATTTATAATTTTATCAAAAACAAAGCATATATTAATAATACCAATTTTAAGTTGCAAGCAATATTGTCTAATAGCACTAAACACTTTGACTTAAAAAATAATTAAAATTTGTAAAAACTTATCATTTTTCAAAAGTTTTTACTGAATTGCGTAAAAAGTATTGAGTTTCTATGACTTTTTATATATAATAGTAAAAAGGAGAGTAGTAACCATGATATATAGAGATGAATATATGCATCAATTAAAAGCATTTAAAGATAATAAAATTATTAAAGTAGTTACAGGACTTCGCCGCTCTGGTAAATCAACATTATTGCAAATGTTTAAAGATGAACTCATCGAAGGTGGAGTTTCTCCATCTCAAATTCAATATATTAACTTTGAATTGATGAAATATGACTATATTCGTACGTATAAGCAACTTTACGATTTCATTACACAATATACAGTAACTGATAAAAAGAATTATTTATTTTTCGATGAAATTCAACAAGTAGAAGGATGGGAAAAAGCTATAAATTCTCTAATTCTTGAATACGATACAGACATATATGTAACAGGTTCTAATGCTTATCTTCTCTCTTCTGAACTAGCAACTTTAATATCAGGAAGATATGTTGAAATTAAAATATTGCCTTTATCGTTCAAAGAATATTATGGATATTATAAGAATGATAAAAAAAGTAAAGAAGAGCTCTTTAATGAATATATGAAATACGGTGGACTTCCCCAATTGCTTTCTTTACCAAATGATGAAAAGACTATTTCAACTTTTTTAGAAAGTATTTATGAAACTGTAATATTAAAAGATGTAATAGGAAGAAATAAATTAAAAGATATCGATCTTTTAAAAAGAGTATTCGCTTTTATATGCGGAAATGTTGGCAGTATAACCTCAACTAATAGCATCGCAAAATACATTGCAAAAGAAGCAAAACTTGATACTTCTTTAAGACCAGCTTCAATAGGTAATGTCCTGGAAATGCTTGAAAATGCATTCATAATCTATAAAGCAAATCGATATGATGTTAAAGGAAAAGAAGTATTAAAATCCCTAGAAAAATATTATGTAGCAGATATGGGGTTAAAAAACACTATCGTAGGTTATAATTTAGAAAATTACGGACATTCTATAGAAAATATAGTTTATCTTGAACTTATTCGCCGTGGTTATAGAGTTTATGTTGGTAAATGCGCCAATAAAGAGATAGATTTTGTAGCTATTAAAAAAGAAGAAACACGCTATTTTCAAGTTACAGAAACCCTTTTAAATACAAAAACTCAAGAAAGAGAAATTTCACCTTTTTATTCAACTAACGATTTTTATGAAAAGACAATAATCACATTAGACAAGAATTACAATACAAATATTAACGGTATAAAGATTATTAATCTAATCGATTTTCTTTTAATGTAATATAAAAAAGTATATTCCCTAAATTGGTGAAAGTTATTTTTCCTTTTTTTAGTGCATATTATTTTACTTTCATCATATATATTTTGTTTCGATTTGAAAAAGTCTCGGAACAAAACTTAAAAATCCCTCGGATTGAAAATAGCAAAAGTCTAGGAATGGAATTGACGAAACTCTCGGAATGCTATATTATTTTTATAGAGGTTAAATATATGAAATTAAGTAATTATAAAAATAGAATTATAGACGAAAAAATAGAGTTATATTTAAAAACTTTTTGTGCAATCTTAATTGAAGGTCCTAAATGGTGTGGAAAAACTCGGACAAGTTTATATCATTCAAACAGCGAATTTTTTATAGCTGACTCTAAAGGAAATTTTAATAATAAAAGATTAGCGACGATGAGTCCAAATTTAGCCTTAAACGGAGAAACTCCTAGACTAATTGATGAACGGCAAGAAGTTCCGGCTATTTGGGATGCTGTTAGAAGTAAAATCGACTTTACTAACGAAAAAGGACAATTTATTTTAACAGGATCTGCAACCATTAATAAATCAATTTACATTCATTCAGGAACAGGAAGAATCGCACACTTAAAAATGAGACCAATGTCCTTATATGAAAGCGGAAAATCAGATGGTAAAATTTCATTAAAAGATATATGTAACAATTCCGCTGATGATTACTTAACAGGAGATGTAAACTTAAAAGATATAATAAATTATATTTTAGTTGGAGGTTGGCCTTCATCTATAGATCTACCAATTGAAAACGGTATTTTAATACCTAAAGAATATATTAAATCAATAATTAATGAAGATATTTATAAAGTTGATGGTATAAAAAGAGATAAAAGAAAAATTGAATTATTATTGAAATCTTTAGCTAGAAACGAATCGACAACAGTTACAAATACAACTTTAAAAAAAGATATTAAAGATAAAGATTTTGATGATATTAATATAGATACAATAAGTGATTATTTAAATATGTTCAATAGTCTTTATTTATTAGAAAATATAACACCTTATTCTAATAATATAAGACCTACTTTAAGATTAAAACAAAGTGAAAAAAGACATTTTGTAGATCCATCTCTTCCAAGCGCTTTATTAAATTTAACTGAAGAAAAATTATTAAATGATTTAGAATTATTAGGTTTTTTATTTGAATCACTTGTCGATAGAGATTTATTAACATACGTTGAAGCATTTAATGCAAAATTATATCATTATCAAGATTATAACAATAACGAATTAGATGCTGTAATCGAATTAGAAGATGGTTCATGGTGTGGATTTGAAATAAAACTTGGTGCTAATCAAATTGATGATGCAGCAAAAAACCTTATTAAAATTAATAATTTGATTGAAAAAAATGGTGGTAAAAAAGCTAAAAGTCTTTGCGTAATTTGTGCATTGACAAATGCTGCATATAAAAGACCAGATGGAGTATATGTAGTTCCAATTACATCATTAAAAGATTAATAATATGGCTTATTTCCCACATATAATATTATATAATAAGATTAATATTGGGGGATTAACTATTTTATATATTCATGAGACGCTTATAAATGAATATAAAAATTATAGTAATATTAACCAAAAAATAAGCTTAGAAATAAATAAAGAAAATTCTACACATATAAAAAATTGTTATATACTGACTCATTGAATATAGATTCTAATATCATTACAAATATATGTTTAAATCCTTCTTATATATCTTTTGAATACGCATTGTTATTTTATGGGCTAATACTAGATAGAGTATCAGCTATAACTTCAGCAGTTTTTAATAAAAAATTTATCGTTAAAGATTAGATTTTTAATTATCAAAGTATACCAAATGAAGATTCTCCATACGGAATTATATTTTTAAAAAAAATGAAAATAATCTATTTATTATAGGCATACTTAAAGATATACTTAAAGATAGATTTAATAATGTAGATTTTTATATGATAAAAAAGAAGCAGAAAAATTTACAATTAATTCTGAAAATCTATATTATTATTCCAAAGAATTATTTATCGATAAACTTAATAGATTATAGTTAAAGAGAGGAACATTTATGGAAGACAAGTATAATTTAAATAGATTTATTATTAAACAAAACAAAATATATGACGTAGTCATAAAAGAATTAAAAAGAGGAAGAAAAGAATCTCATTGGATATGGTACATATTTCCTCAGATAAAAGGATTAGGAAACTCTAATTATTCTATGTTATATGGTATTTCCAATATTGATGAAGCAAAAGCATATGCATCTAATAATATTCTTTGGAATAGATATATAGAATGTAGCAGTATCTTATTAAATTTAAATACAAATAATATAATAGAAGTATTAGATGGTGATAGTATAAAACTTAGATCATCTTTAACATTATTTTATAAGGCTATTAATAATGAATTATTATTAGATTTAATTAATAAATATTATGATGGGAAATTAGATACTCTTACTTTAAATATATTAAATAATGAAAAATAATCATATCTAAAATATTTAAAATTAAAAGCACTAATAGTGCTTTTAATTTTGTTGAATAAATTCTTTGCCTAATTCACTAGTTTCGGCGTAGAATCCAAATGGTTCACCTTCTTGATCTAAATATTTACAAAGTGTGCCAGTTTCAAAGTCATTTCCATCGTCTTTATAACTCCAATTAGAGAATTTAATAACTGTTCCATCAAGTGTCCACTTAAATGTATCTATAGCTGATTCGCCACTTTCTTTTACATATTGAACTCTTTTACCTGTTCCATCATTAGCAAAAGTAATTGTAAATGTATATCCCCATGGACCATCATAAACAAAAGAATTATTTAATAAATATGAATTATAATCAGTTGTAGAACTTAAAACATAAAAATCTTTTGTAGTTGATATTTCAGGAGTAGCAACAGAAGTGACTGTGATAGTAGCTTTACCTTCCTTTAATGCTTCAATTACTAAATTATTATTTTCATCTACAGTTACTTTTAATACTTCTTCATCGCTACTTTTAGCAGTGATTGCTTTAGATGCTTTAGAAGGAGATACAGAAATATTCCAATTATAAGATTTACCTTCTACTAATGAATAATTGTAATAAAGATTTGTTTTAGCATTAAATTTAATTTGTTCTACTTTAGCATCGGTAATTGTAACTTCAACATCTTTTTTTGTGTATGTATAAACTCCATCAACTTTTTCATAATATCCAAATGTCAATGTAGCAATACCAGTTGCAACAATTTTAAATGTTCCATCTTCTGTGAACTCAACAACTTCACTATTTGATGAAGATAATGGTGTAATATCTACATCAAGTGCTTTTTTAGGGGTGTATGTTTTAGCATATCCAAAGATATATGAACAATTTAAAGGAATAGAATCAGCTTCGACACTAACATCATCAAAATTGCTGTTTCTTGCACGTAATCCTATCTCTTTTACTTTTGATAAGAAATAATCATCTGGATTTAAAACATCACTAGATTTCTCGCTTGTTTTCTCTCCGTATTCAATACTACCAACGATGCTATTTTTTGAAACATATTTATCATCTTCATCGGTTTTACTTTTATGTGTAACTGTATAATCGCATCTAAAAGATTCAAGTCTAGATTTATCTTTGTTTGTAACATATTCTACAACGATTGATTCTTCAACAGTGTTTCCTAAATCACCATCATAACTATATGTTCTATCTAATGAATAACAAAATAATTCTTCAGTGCTATCGTATATAACATCAAAAGTAGATGCTCCAAGTTGAGATAAATAACTATTTGCATATACATAATCAGCAATATATGTAGATAATTTATCAGTAGCATCAGCACTTGTTTCAGTTGCTAAATTGTCACTTAAAATATATTCATCACTGCTTAATCCACCTTCTTTAGCTTCTTCATCACTATTGACAATAAATTTTTTAGATCCACTATCTTTATAGCCTTGTGTAGGAGTTTCATCATTATCAAAATCTTTTATTTCAGTTAACATATCATATGAATGTATTGTTCCATCAATATTGTATTTATCTACTGTTTTAGTTTTAATTGTTTTATATGTAGTAGAAAATGTTTGTTCACCTTCAATCGTACGAATATAAGTTCCATTTGAAGAGCTAGTAGAATCGCTATAATGAATAAAATTCTCAACAGTTTTATCAACTATCGTGCCAGATTGAGACACTATTTCTATAGTTACATTTTTTCCTTCATTTGCTTCAGCATTAGCAAATGAAGCAACTTGATTATAAGCATCTTCAAATGATATTGGATCGGTATTTGGTGTCCAAGGTTGTTCACAACTAGCTAAGAATAGTGGTGTACACGCAACTGATAATATTAACAAACTTTTCTTTTTCATAATTTTTCCTCTATTTTCATTTAAATATTTTATTTTTAATATATATTTTTTGCAATTAATATTTTGACTTTTTTAATATTAATATTAAAATAATAAATTGTTATGAAAAAATTAATTTTATTACTAAGTTTAGCTATGTTATCACTTACAGGATGTAATAGTGTAACTCCTGATGATGATAATGGTGGAGACGATGTTCCAATTGAACCAACCATCGTTTTTGATACTAATTTAATAGGTACATGGTACATCAATAGCTCTTCAACTGGTGTAGTATCTATCAATTTACCATTTACCGTAAATGAAGATAAGACAGTTGATTTAGGTGGTCAAAATTTCTCTTTAGATGGATATTACGCAAATTATGAAAATGTATTTCAATTTAGTTACGGTACTTACTATTTCAATATTAGTTATGATGAAGATAACGATGAAGTAGATTACGCATATCAACACGGAACAGATGAATATGATTTTGGTTATGCTGCTAAAACTAAAAATGAAACTGGAACTTACGACTATACAGGAAAAGATTGGCCAATGGATCAAATTAATACTTATTTAGGTACAACAGGTAGTGTTCCTTCAATGAGTGCTGATATGTATTATGTAGATTTATTTATTTCTTCTATTTATAACGTAAATAGTGCTGATATTGAAATTAAAAATTCTTCTTTAGAAGCATTAACTACATACCTAAATACATTATTAAATGAAGGATATACTTTTTCTAATTACACTAAAGACAAAGCTAAAAGTGATACATTCTATACCGGATATGATGCTTCTAAAACTTATACATTGAGAGTTAGATATTTTTCAGAAGATGCAGAAAGTCATATATTTATCTATAAATATAATGAAAATATAAAGAGTTAATTATGAAAAAATTATTTGTTTTATCATTACTTTTATTAGCGGTTACATCTTGTAATAATAAAGAAACACCTATTGAACCAGTAGATGAAGATACTCTTTTTACTAACTTTGAAAATCAATTAAGAGAACTAGAAGGACATGTTCAATCAGCTGAAATCGCTCTTGAAAGAACTAATAAATATAGTTCTGGAGATTACTCTTTAATTGCTATATTAACTGATGAAAGCGTTAAAACTAGATATACTTATAATGATTCTTACGTAGTAGAAGCTAAAGGAACAGCAACAATTTTAGGTGATGATGCTGATGAAGTTTCTACATCTAGCGAATATACAATGCAAATAACAAATGATACTGAAAACTTTTATAAAGTAATTGATTATGTAGAAGAAGATTGGCCAGATAGTTCTACAAGTGTAGCATATACTGAAGCTGGAGTAGCTTTAAACTATAATATTGGTTTTGCTCAAGACGATATTAATAATATCGAATATATGAGAGGATTAACTGATACTTTAAAGTACGAATATTCATATACTAATTTTGAAGGTAAAATAGAAGATAACAAATTACATTACACATATGAACTTAGAATCTATACGATCTATGATGGTGGAGTTAGATCTATATCAGAAAAAATTACATACGACAATACATTAACAATAGAAAATGGCGTAGTTACTAGACTTAGACAAAAGTATGCTGATGTTTTATATTATGCTGAACAGCCATTAAATAGCATGAATGTTGTTAGTAATATTATTTATACACAAGGTGAATATAGCGAATTTAGTGGCACAATATTACCTCATTAATTAGTAAAGTGTTAAAAAGTTATTATTTAAAATATTTTTTTGTTGAAAAAAAATATTTTTGCTATAAAATCTAAAAACATAAATAGAGTAAATGAATATGTACAATTATCATTTACTAGAAAGAAGGAAAGTTAATGAAAAAGAAAAATTTAGTATTCTTACTTGCAGCTTCTGCATTATTAACAGGCTGTAATGGAGGAAACGGAACTGATGTACCACCACAACCAACACCAGAAGTAGACACAAGAAAAACAATCACTTTTGAAGGAAATGATTATGCTTTTGCTTCAGGATTAGCTGAAAAAGCAAATGAAGGAGAAACCATCACATTTAAAGTTTTAGCTTTATCAGGCTATGAAGTTGTTGCTGTTAATGCTGTTGACGCAAGTGGTTCAACTGTTGCATTATCAGGTGATGTTAATACACAATTCTCATTTGTTATGCCTGCTAGTGATGTTAAAATCACAGCTAGTGCACAAGGTGCTTATTTCCATATAGGACTTGAAGATGAAACTAAAGTAATTGTTACTCCTGAACATTATGAAGCTGGAGCAAAAACAGTTAAGAATTTTGTTGCAGGATTTATTGTAGATAATAACGATAAAGTTCAATCTGGCGATTATGTTTATGCTCGTGCAGGACAAGAAGTTTCTATCATTGTAAATTCTATTTGGTTTGCTGATAATCTTAGTATTACTGTTAATGGAGAAGAAGCAACAAAAGAAAATTATTTTGTATATAACGAACCAGAAGAAGAAGGCGGTGAACAAACAGTTAAATATGAATATAACGCTTATAAATTTGTAATGCCTAATGGAAATGTCAGTATTGATGTATCTGCAACTGAAAAAGCTGCTACTGTCGTTCCAGAAGAAAACGATAAAATCGATGCTAAAGTCTATAAAATTGTCGATGAAGAAAAAGTCTATACAAATAGTTTCTACGCTGGAGAAATAGCTTATGTCGATGTTTCTATTAAAGAAGAATATAAAGATAACTATATAATTAATTCTTGTAATTATACTTTTAAATCTACATCTGGATATGATGTAACTCAAAAAGAAACAAGCTATGGAGCAACAAAAATAACTGCCGGAACTACATATTCTTGTAATATTACTTCATTTACAAATTATGCTACTGATATTGTCTTTACATTCAAACTTCAAGAGCTTAAATACGTTGGTAAAGAATTCCTTGGATCATATTATGGTAAAGAATTCTATGGTTCTAGTGCTTCTTGTAATCCATATAGTTACGGAGACAAAACTATGACAATCGATGCTGCAGGAAATGTAAATATCGGTACAACAGCATTAACAATTGACGATACAAAACTTGATGAAACAAATAAGAGTATTGGTACTTTAACATCTAGTGGATTAGCTGAAAGAACAATTCATTATGATGGTAAATTAGCATGGTGTTCTTATAATTCATATGATAAAAATGAAGAAACAGATATTTATGTTTTTATAAAAGATGTTACTTCATGGAATAACATTACTATCAATAAAAATAGTGATATCGCTTGGGCTAGCGGCAGAATTGCTTTTGTTGAATTTGTTGATAGTACAACTAACGAGTTTATTGGTAACTTTATTAAAGTTGATGGTTCAATCTACTTAAATGTCACAGTTAAAAATAGTGGAGGTGAAACTTTAACTCCAGCAGATGTTACTTCAAGTGTTGCATTTGATGTTTATAAAGGCGAAAATAAAGTAGCTTCTCATACAGTTGCTTAATAATCATTCTTATCAAACTTATAATTGGTCTTCCTTAATGGAAGACCTTTTATTATATTTATTAATTATTAAATAAATATAAAATACTTCCACCATGGCACTTATAAGTTTAATATCCA
>CAVKZO010000047.1:0-8278 GCA_963661135.1 Lachnospiraceae bacterium
GACATCTCCTTCTATAAAGTTTGGTTAACTTAATTATAGACAAGATGTCTTTTTTATTTAATTAATTTTGTCTCACATCATTTGATATTAAACATAATAAATATTTTAGCAATAAATAGTAATTATACTTTTTAATCAATAAGGTGAAATTTCTATATAAAACTATATTTTTGGATAAAAAATTATACTCAATATCATTTTACAAATTATTTAAAAAAATAAATAATATTTATGGAGGTAGTAAAAATGTTACAAGATTTAATTAAAAAAGAAAAAAGTAGAGTTATTGGACAATCCATTTGCTTAGCTTTATTAGGACTTTTGATCGTATTATTCCCTGCATTTTCAGGTAGTGTATTTTCAATGGTAGCTGGTATTGCATGTATCGTTTTTGGAGTTTTAGCATTAGTATTCTTCGTTATAACATTTATCGTATTTGAACCAAAATTGTTAATTGAAGGCATTGTATTAATAGTATTAGGAAGTTTAATTCTTACATATCCTAGCACTTTCTTAACAATCATCGTCTATGTTTTAGCAATTGAGGTACTTTATGAAGGTGTAATGGAAATAATCTATTCTGTTAAGATGAAAAAATTAGGGATTAAAGACTGGTATATCGACTTAATTTATGGAATTATCATGGTAGCTTTAGGTGTTACAGCTATCACATTAAACTTAATTAGTAACGATTTCTTCTTAATTGTTATTGAACTTATCGGTGCATCTATAATATTTGAAGCAGTTGCAAGAGTTTTATTAGTTTGTGTTATTCATCACGACTATAAACAAATCAAAAAAGAACTTCAAAAAGACGTTGTTTCTAATCAATAATAATTAGTTATAAATATTAGCAAACTCATTAGAAAAGTTGTTCATTTAACCATCTAATGAGTTTTTTTATTCATTTTTTTTAGATAATAATAAAAACTTAAAACACATAAAGCAATTTCTTAATATTGCTTCTAAATCATCATACTTACACTTAATTAGTAATTATTTAAGTTTAGAATATTCAACTGCAGCTAAAGCACCTAATTTAGCATTATTTAAAATTAAATGAATATTGGCTTCTAAACTTTTACCACCTGTTAATTCTACAATTTTCGAAAGTAAAAATGGTGTTTCTTCTTTTCCTTTAATTCCTTTACTATTCATCTCTTCAATCGCTTTATCAATTTCTTTATTAATATATTCGCTAGGAAGAGAAAATTCTTCAGGAATTGGATTACAAATCAATATACCTCCATCTAGTTTATAGTCTCTTTTCTCTTTTACAATTTGAGCAATTTCTAATGGGGATTTAGCATTATAATCAACTTTTAAACTGCTAGTTCTAGTAAAAAAAGCTGGTAAACAATCACAATTATAACCTAACACCGGAACACCTTTAGTCTCTAAATACTCCATTGTTAAATTTAAATCTAATATAGCTTTAGGTCCAGCACAGATTACTGTTACATTTGTTTTTCCAAGTTCATCCAAATCCGCGCTGATATCAAAAGTTTCTGTAGCGCCTCTATGAACTCCGCCTATTCCTCCTGTAACAAAAAATTCAATTCCAGCCATAGAAGCTAAAATCATCGTTGCACTAACAGTAGTAGCACCCCATTTTTTAGTAGCAAAAATGATAGGCAAATCTCTTCTTGAAGCTTTTTCAATACCTTTCGTTTTTCCAAATATTTCAATTTCATCAGGAGTCATTCCAATAATAGGTTCTCCATCAATAATTCCTATAGTTGCTGGAATAGCTCCGTTTTCTCTGATGACTTTTTCTACAGCTAAAGCACATTCTACATTTTTAGGGTAAGGCATTCCATGAGATATAATAGTGCTTTCTAATGCTACAACAGGCTTGCCTTCTTTAATTGCTTTTTCAACTTCTTTATTAATTTTCATACGATTTCCTCACTATTTTAATTTTAATCCAGACTTAAATGCTTCTCCAACAACACTTCCTATTTCTCTATATGTGTGAGATGTAGGATCATAAGAGATTAAATGCATATCATCAATTTTAATTTTTCCGTTTTCATCAATATATTTTTCGTCAACTGAAATATTAACTATTTCACCAATTAAATTACCGCCATCAAATGATTTAACAACACACTCTAATGTCATTGGATATTCTATAATTATTGGAGCATCAACAAACTTGCTTTTTTCAACATGCATTTTAGCTTTTTCGATTTTATTTTCTTTATTTCCGCTTATAATTCCAAAATAATCTGATTCAACTAACGTTTCTTTTGTAGCAAAAGAGATGGTAAAAGCATGCTTAATTGCTAAATTCTTAGTTGTTTTATGTTCGCTTAAAGAAATAAAAATTTGATTAAAATCATATGCTCCACTCCAAGCAGCATTCATTGCATTTGGAACATTATTTTCATCATATGTACCAATAATCAATACTGGCATAGGCATAATATAAGTATCTTTTTTAAAATCTTTTCTCATAGAAATCTCCTTTTATAATCAAAATATATTTTATAATCTTTTTATATTTATTTATATTAAAATAGTCTTAATTAATCAATCTCTTCACATATTGATATTATATAATCTTCTTTTCTAAATTCTACTAACTTATATTTTTTATTATTAATATTTTGTTCAATTATAATATCTTTATTTTTAGGAACTATAGAGAACTCATTCATTTTATCGTTTATTCCAATTCCAATTGTTTTTAAAAAACTTTCTTTGTAAGTCCAAATCCTAGTAAAAGCTTCATCTTTATTTAAAGAATTATTAATGTAATCAATTTCTTTTAAACTAAAACATTTTTTAACTACTTTTTCGTTATATTTAGTTATTTTTTCAATATCACATCCTACTTCTTTATTAGAAATTGCACATATTGCTAATTCATTTGAGTGAGATATATTAAAGTAAATTTCTTTATTGTTTTTAATATATGGCTTTCCATATTTAGAAAATTCATATTCAATATCTTTTTCTTTTAAATTATATTCCTTTAATCCATTATTTAAAGCAATGCCAGCTCCAATACACACCTTTTTATCTTTATCAAAAATATAAGTATTCATCTTGTTAATTCTATAATTAGATAAAAGATTAATACTATCTTCATTTAATGAATCTACATCAACAATATATAATTTAGCCATAATTTACCTTATATTTACTAATTATATAACAAGAATATATTATCTTCTATTTTAACTTATATCTATGAAATTATTATGAAATTCACTTTAAAAGTATCGTTTTAAAGGTAAATTTTTAAGTGATATAATAAATTATAAATAATAAAGAATATAAATAATTCTTGGAGGAAATATTTATGAAAAAATTAGCTGATGAAAAATTTAAGAATTTAGATCCTAAAGATAATTTTTATCAAACATCTTTATTCTTTCCTATGCCTGTAGTTATGGTAGGTACACTTACTGAAGATAACAAAACAACTGTAGGTCCTTATTCTTTAGTTGCTCCATATTATATTGCAGGAAAAGGATATTATGCAATGTTACTAGAGTGTAGAAATTCATCAAATACCGCTCAAAACTTATTAAGAAATGGGAAATGTACATTAAATTTTATTCCTGATGATTCTAAATTATTTAAAGAAGCAGTTAGAATGGGATGGCCTGGAGATAAACCAGAAGAAAAAATGAAAGGTTGTATATTTAATTTTGAAAATAGTCAATCTCAAAAAGAACATCCAACCGAAGTATATCCTCAAATTATATCTGATTCTTTTCAATCTATTGAATGCACTTGGATGAGAGAATTAGATAATGCAATTAATGATAAACCAGGTGAACTTAACGGATATGAAGGACCATATCACGATTTTAATGGTATAACATCTAAATTTGGAGCTCATTTTATTTTAAGAATCGACCATATTAATATGAAAGAGAAATATTGGAACTCCATCGTTAATGGTGTTAATAGAAATAATTTCCCAAAAGTACCTGTAGATTACGGATATAGAGATAGCAAAAATTTCTGGTGTTCTAAATTTAAAAAACCTCACGGAGAAATGTTACCAATGAGAGAAACTAGTGTATCTAGTGTAAGATATGCAGCAGAAAGACTTCAAACAGATGTTAAATTTACAGATGAAGCATTACAAAGATTAGTTAAAGTTCCTAGAATTTTCTTACCAACTGCATTAAAGGGATGTATCAAATGGGCTGAAGAAAATAATTGTAAATTAATTACAGAAAAAGAAATGGACATAATTAACGATAAAAGAGCAAAAGAAAAACAAAAATAATTGATTTAATAATTCAAAATGCTAGAATAACAATGTTTACCGGAGGGTAAGTTGTAAATTATTAAACAACAAGCTGGATAAGGTGTAGACTGAAATGTCTATTACCTATCCAGCTTTTTTTAGGAGAAAATATGGATTTATTGAAAGATGACATTAAAAAGATTTACTTTAAATACTTACTATCAGCTTTTGGAAGTGCCTTAATAGTTTCTATTTATAGCATTGTAGATATGGCCGTTGTCGGACAATATCAAGGAGCAGAAGGGACTGCTGCTTTAGCTGTTGTTGCTCCTATTTGGAATATTATTTATAGTTTAGGTTTATTCATGGGTGTTGGTGGTAGCGTTATTTTTTCTTCAATTAAAGGTGATAAAAATCGTGACCAAAAAGAAGCTAATCAATATTTCACAATATCTTTAATAGGAGCAATAATTTTATCAATCGTTACTACAATATTGATATTTGTTTTCGAAAAACAAATCTTAACATTTTTTGGTGCAACTAACGAAACTCTATTAAATTTATCACAAGATTATTTAAAAACTATACGATTTGCCGTTCCTTTATTTTTGTTTAATCAATTTTTAGCATCATATTTAAGAAACGATAACAATCCATTACTAGCAACAATTGGAGTTTTATCTGGAGGATTATTTAATGTCTTTGGAGATATATTTTTCACATTCACATTAAATATGGGAATATTTGGTGCAGGACTAGCGACAACAATCGGTTCTATCATCTCTTTTTTAGTTATGATTATCCACTTCTTTACAAAAAGAAATACTCTTAAATTAACTAAATTTGATAACTTTTTCTTAAAATTAGGCAAAATAACTCAAAGCGGATTTTCAACATTTATAATTGATGCCGCAATGGGAATTTTAACAATATTATTTAATAGACAAATAATGAAATATTTAAACCAAGATGCTCTTTCAATCTACGGAACTATAATTACAATATCGACATTTGTACAATGTTGCGCTTATAGCGTAGGTCAAGCTGCTCAACCAATCATATCAATAAATTATGGTGCAAAAAATTCTAATAGAATTAAAGAAACTTTAAAATACGCTATGATTTCCGCTATATTTTTTGCTTTATTACGGACAATATTGAGTTTAAGTGCACCTAACATATATATTTATATTTTTATTAAACCAACTGATAATATATTGTCTATAGCTCCTTTTATTATTAGAATCTATTCATTATCATTTCTACTTTTACCAATAAATGTATTTTCAACATATTATTTTCAATCAATACTAAAACCAAATATAGCATTAATAATTTCTATTATGAGAGGAATTTTATTTAGTGGTGTATTAATTATGTTATTACCATTAATAGATTCTAATGCTATTTGGTTTGCAATGCCAATAACTGAATTATTAACATTTATATTTGTAATTACATGTTTAATTTTATCAATTAAAAAGTTACCAAATAATATAGAAACAATAAAAGAATAGGGATTTCGATAGTTTTTTTAATAAACAGTAGATTCAATATAAAGAATTATTTCATTATTCTCATTAGTATATAAATAATATCTTAAAGTTAATCTCGTAGAATCCGATACATATGAACAATATAATTTTTCTTTATCTTTAACAACATAAGCACTCTTTAAATAATTACCATTAATATCTTTATTTAAATTATGTTTATATAATAAAGAACCTTTATTGTTAAATGAATTATCATCTATAGAATCTTCATCAGATTCATCATCATTATCACTTTCCCATTGACTCTTTTTAAAATCAGCTGGAACAAGATTATCATAAACTAATTTTTTAGCTTCATCTTTTGTTATTGTACCACCTAAATTTACAGTGCAACTTTCTCCAATTAACTTCTTACCAACACTATATAAATCAGCTCTAGTATATGCATCATATCCATTATTACTTAATAATTTAATAACTTCATCCATGGTAGTCGAGTAATTCATAGTCTTCACTACAGTAATGGTACAGCTTACTGAATGTTCTACATTATCACTATCAATATAATATGCTTTAATAGTAGCTTGATCTCCATTTTTACTATCTTCACTAGACCTTACAACACCATTTTCATCGACAGTAATTTTTCTAGTTGTATCAGAAGAACTATATGAAATAGTGTATGGAATCATATTTGTTTCTAAATTTAAGTTAAGTTTAGAACCAATACCAATCTCATAACTTTCTTTACTAAATTTAAATACAGGTTCATGAGTTTCTCCGCTTCCAGCAGAAATTGTTACTTTTGTATAACCATCATCGGAGTATGGGGTATTCGATACTGTAATTTTAATTATACCAGTTGGATCTTCATAAACATTTCCCCAAGAATCAGGAACTTTATACCATCCAGCATCAAACAATGCTTGTTTATAAGTTTCATTAACTTTATATCTAGTAATGTAATCAGTTTGGTTTTCTAATTTTGTGTCGTAAAAAGATAATTCTACGCCAACAGAAATTTGACTATCAGCATATGCCTTTGCGATAGTTTTTAATTCATCCTCAGTACAATCATCTCCATAATTTTGTGTAGCTAATTTTAAATAATATTCATATACTTCATCATAGTCGCTTTGTGTATATACATTATATTTACTATCTTTTTTTAAATTTAAAGAACTTAAATCAATGCTAGGAATTGTAACATCACTAACATTTAATGAGGTTGATATACCATCTTCAATCCCTTTACTAGGCCAACTAGAAGTAAAAGTACTACTAGGTGTGCTCTTTTCAAAATACAATAAGAATGCAGTTTCTTCTCCATCATCATCTTGTAATATATAAGCGTGAACACTTAATTTCTCATCCCAAGAAAATAATTCACTTCTTACTGATTTAGCATAAGAATAATAATTAAAATTAGTATCTAAATCATAAGTATAAATATAATGAACATCATGTTTTATATAATAATTATATTTCCCACCTTCTTTTATATCAAAACAAGGAATTTCTACTCCTGTTCCTTCTATAACGTCATTAACTACACTACTAGGCCAAGAAGAATATTCATAAGTTTTAGGAGTGTAATAAAAATAAAAATTATTACCATTATAATATTGAAGCATAACATCGATTATCGAACCATCTAAATTGGTTTTAGTTAAATAATATCTATCTTGAGAATTGCTTAAATTTAAATCTAGTATAAACCCATTTTCAATAAGAGTTTTACTATATTCTTTAGATAAATCTTGAATATAATAATCATAAATATAAAGTGTATTATCATTTAAATTGCTTATACCATATTTATCACCTAAAGCGATATAAGGAATAGTAGAAGTAATAACATATTCTATAGCTTCATTGTCGCTTTCGCTCCAATTATTTTCTTTTCTTTCTTTACATGTAAAATAATTATAACAAAGTAAATAATTATATGAAATACCATCAGTAGTAGAAAAATAATACATAATTTCATAACCGACTGAATCATCATCAGCATATTTTGTTAATTCAACATATTCTGTATTATTGCTCGTTTGAACTTTATTGCCTTTATAACTTGAAATAGTAGTCCATCTATTGTCTTCAAGTTGTTTATAATAATCTTTCAATGTAAAAGATGAAGATTCATTTTGAAATACTAAACAATATTGTTCACTATTATTATCATATTTTTCTTCTAAAGTTATTGTTCCAGTAATATTTGATGGATAGGGTAAAACTTCTCCACAATATTTTTTCATTAAATTTCTTTCTTCTTCACTCCATTTAGATTCAGTATCATCGTCTTCGTTTCCTTTATCTTCAATTTGAGTTCCGTTACACCCTATAATAGAAAAACTACATAAAATCGATAGAGCTAATAATATATTTCTTTTACTTCTTTTCATTCTTTTTCCTCTAATGTATAAATATTATTACTAATATTTATTTAGTTAAGAAATATTTTAATATTTTAATGATAATTTAATGTTTATATTAGAAAATAATAATTAATTACGCACTATTTTTATTGATTTTCTTTTCTTTTATTTTTTTCTTTTTAGTTATGAAT
>CAVKZO010000048.1:0-7736 GCA_963661135.1 Lachnospiraceae bacterium
ATAAAATATTTTGTATTTATTTCATTTTTAAGTAAAATAATTAATATGAATAAAGATATTGAAAATGCTATAAAAAAGTTATTAATTGAAATCACACCTAATACTAATATAGACTCTAAAAAAGTTATTGAAACATTAGATATAATAGCAAGTAAATTACATTTGCAACAAATTTTTGTATGTGAAAATTCAGGTTCAAAAAACCATTATTTATATCCTTTTGTATCATCTAAAGGACCTAAAGCTTTTACGATGCATAAGAATTTAATTGTTTTCCCTGAAAACGATATTATAAATCTTGTAAATATGTTTAAAGATAAGCCTATACAAATATTTTCAAACAATGTTTCTTCAAGTAGAAACGCTACTGCTGAAAATAATCTAGCATACGGCTTTATCAATAACAATATATGTATTGGGTTCATCTCTTTTCAACCTTATGAAAATGAAGAAAAAAGAATTTGGAGTGAAGAAGATAAAGAAGTAATAACTTTATTATCATATGCTATTAAACCTATAATAACTAATAGGATCTTATTTGATAAATACATATATGAAAAGAATATTAAATTTACTTCTACTAGTATTTTTTGGTATTATCCTAGATTATCATTAGTTATTGTTCCAGAAGAAAGTATGCAAAAATTAATGATTAAAAATTTTATATATCGTAATGCTCCTGAAAGCATTATTGAAGAATTCGTTATCGAAGGATATAGAGAAGAAATCAATAATCAAATTAAATCATTATCATACGAAAACAATTCGATTAATCTTATTTTTGAAAGTGTGCACCACACCTTTTATAAATTAGTAGCAAGTGTAAATAGATTTGATTACCATAATAATCCAGAAGAAATTGCTATATTCATCGATAAGTTAACTAAAAAAGAATACGAATATCAAAAATCAGATGATGCTCATAAAAAATATCAAATATATCGTGAAGCAATTTCTCAAAGTAATTTGATGGAATTTTATGTCGATTTAAAAAATGGAAATGTAACACCATTTAAAATAGCTAAACCTTTTGATGAATTGTTTAAAAATAATAAGGATTTCAATAGTTTAATGGAAGAATTTTCTAAAAAATATATCCAAGAAAAAAGCAAAGATTCTTTCTTAAAAACATTAAATAAAGAATTCTTATATAACAATATTAATCAACATAATAACTACATCACTACAACATTCCAAATTGTATTAGATAATAAAGAATATACTTACGAAGCTACTATTGTTTTATATAACCAAACTATATATAACTATTGCCAAGAGGTAATGATTTTTGTTAGAGAAGTAACGAATATTCAAAGATTACATTACGACACTCTTACTGGAGCATATTCTTTAACTTATTTTATTAATGTTTTAATGAATAAAAGAAACAACTCAATCGAATATAAAAATCCTACGATTATATTTTTTAACTTCCTAGATTTTAAATATTTAAATATTAGTTCAGGTCTTAAAAAAGGCAATGAAATCCTCACTAATTTTGTTTATTTATTAAAAAATAGCTATAAATCAGACATTGTAGCTAGATATATGAACGATCGTTTTGTAGTATATTCAGAAAACGATTACGATGAAGTTTTGAATATAACAAATCATGTGATTAACGAAACTTTAAATTTAGGAGAAGGATATCTTTTAAAACTTAAAGCTGGAATTTATAAAACTTCTCGAGATGATGATCCTCAAGAATGGATTGATAACGCTCAACTTGCTTGTGATGAAATTAAAAAAGATTATAATACTAACATCAAAGTATTTGATGATGATTTAAAAAGTAAAATAGAAAAAGAAGAATATATTATAGAAAATATCGATAAAGCGATTGAAAATGAATGGATTAAAATATATTTTCAACCAGTAATCGACTTAAAAACACTTAAAGTGTCTAATTTTGAAGCTTTGACTAGATGGAATGATCCTACATATGGTTTTTTATCTCCAAAAGATTTTATCAATATTTTAGAAGAAAAGAATTTAATATATAAATTAGATGTATATACAATAAATAAAATTTGTGAATTATTAAGAAAAGAATTAGATTTAAACCATAAAATTGTACCTATTTCTATCAATTTATCTCGTGTTGATTTTATAACTACCCATCCGTTTAACGAAATTGAAAAAGCTATTAAAAAATATAATATAGATAGAAAATATATCTGCATCGAAATCACAGAATCTATAGCTATGGAAGATCCAAAATTACTAACTTTGGCTATTAATAAATTTAAAACCGCAGGATATGAAGTTTGGATGGATGATTTTGGATCAGGATACTCTTCTTTAAATGTATTAAAAGATTATCCTTTTGATGAAATTAAAATCGATATGTTATTCTTAAAAGATTTTAGTGAAAAAAATAAATTAATTATTAGTTACACTATCGCTATGGCTAATAAATTAAATATTAGAACACTTACTGAAGGAGTTGAAACTAAAGAGCAAATAGACTTCTTAAAAGAAGCAGGATGTGAAAGAATTCAAGGCTACTACTTCTCTAAACCTCTACCTTATGATGAAGTAATATCTTTGATGAAAGATAAAGGTTATTTTTAAATAAGCATACAACAATACATATTCAATTTTTAATTGTATAATAATTGTCACCTTTAAGGAGGGGTATCTATGAAAGACTACTCGATGATTGATGTGATAGGAAACACTCCTATTGTCAGACTAAAAAATATTGAAAAACAATATGAATTAACATGTAAAATATACGCAAAATTAGAAAGATGCAATCCTACAGGTTCTATAAAAGATAGGATTTCTAAAGAGATGATTTTATCCGCTTTAGAAAATAAATTAATTGATGAAAATACCACTATTATTGAACCAACAAGCGGAAATACTGGAATTGGTTTAGCGGCGATTTGCGCTACTTTAAACATGAAATTAGTCATATTTATGCCTTCTAATTGCTCTATTGAAAGAGTTAATATGATGAAGGCTTTTGGGGCTGATATTAGACTAGTTGAAGTAGGAGGAATGCAAGGATGTATCGATGAAGCGATTAAACTTCATCAAGAAATTAAAAATTCATATATTCCTTTTCAATTTGAAAACGAAAATAACTGGAAAGCACATTATAAAACAACAGGAAAGGAAATTTATGACCAATTAGATGGTAATATCGATATTTTTGTTTCAGCGTTTGGAACAGGAGGAACACTTACTGGAACTTCTAAATATTTAAAAGAAAGAAATAAAAATATTATTTCTATAGGAATTGAACCTAGTTCTAGCGCTTTTATCACAACTGGTAAAAAAGGAAGTCACAAAATTCAAGGTATTGGAGCAGGTTTTAAACCAGAAGTTTTAGACTTAAATTTAGTAGATAAAGTTTTAACATGCACCGATGAAGAAGCTTATGAATTTACTGGGATATTAGCTAAAAAGGAGGGGCTTTTCGTAGGGATTTCTTCAGGAGCAAATGTTGCAACATGCGTAAAATTAGCTAAAGAAAATAAAGACAAAGTCATCGTCACAGTTCTTCCTGATGATGGAGAAAGATATCTTTCAGTTAAAGGACTATTTGATTAATATGGATATTAAAGAGTTAGAAACTTATTTTGATTTATCTTCAAGTAAAGAAATATTTGAACCAGAAAAAATTGATATATTTATCAAAGATTTTTCTCATCTTTTAATGTTTGATTATTTAAATCTTACATACGATAAAGATAAATTAAATTCATTATATAACACTGTTCAAATAGAGTTAAATGATTTAATCAAAGATAAAAAAGATATGTTTTTAGCGCATATTTTTGAATTAAGAAGAACTTTAAACACTTCTATTGAAGAGATTTTTAAAGGCGATCCAGCTAGTGCTTCTAAACAAGAAATCGTATTGGTTTATCCTGGTTTTAAAGCTATTCTTTTTTATAGAATTGCTCATGTATTTTATTTATTAGATTTTAAACTTATCGCTAGATATATTTCAGAAAGAGCACACCATCAAACAGGAATCGACATCAATCCAGGAGCGACGATTGGAGACTATTTCTTTATCGATCACGGAACTGGGATTGTAATTGGAGAAACATGTATTATTGGAAATCATGTTAAATTATATCAAGGAGTTACTTTAGGAGCATTATCTTTAAGTAAGGGAAGAGTTTTAGAAGGTACTAAAAGACATCCAACTGTAGAAGATAATGTCACAATTTATGCTAATGCAGCTATCTTTGGAGGAAATACAATCATAGGAGAAAACTCCACTATTGGAGGAGATGTATATTTAACTCATTCAGTAGAAGCTAATAGCATCGTTTTACAAACGGATAAAAACTTAACAATTCTTAAAAAATAGCTTGTCAAGTCTATTAATTATTTTTTTACGGCTTATAATTAATTATGAAAAAATTAATTAGGAGCTATTAAATAAATAAACAATAATAAAACTATTATTTTAGATACTTTATATTCTAATGTTAGACATTCTTTAAAATTAGGAGATACATTCTCTTCTAGTTCCGCCACAATCAATTTTAGTTGTGATATCTTAACTTATCAAGAAATAATAGATAAATTAATAAAAGATAATTACATTAAACCGATGTCAAACACTAAAAAATATAAAGTAATTAAAAATAATAAAAGCATAATTATTCTTTCTATTGATGAATATATGATCAAAGAACTAAAAAAAATCAGTTTAAAAGCCTTGATGGAGTTAAAATCGTTCAAGACGAACTAATACATTATTTATCTAAAAATAATAGCGTAGAGTCCATTGTTAGCCCTGCAAATGCATTTGGATATATAGATGGAGGATACGATAAGGCAATCATAGAATATTTTGGTGAAGATTTAGAAACAGTTGTTCAAAAATATATTAAAGATAACTATTATGGAGAGCAACCTATCGGAACTTCTTTCACCATTAAAATTCCTAATAGCGATAAATATTTAATCTATACTCCTACTATGAGATTACCATCAGTTATAAAAGAACTACTAATCATTTATCAATGTATGAGGGTGACTCTAATGAAATTTATTAAATATGATTTTAATTCTATTATCATTCCTGCTTTTGGAACGTTAACTGGTAAAGTATCCTCTTAAACTGTAGCTAAATATATGAAAGAAGGATATTGTCAAATATATAATTTAAATTGAGTATTAAAAAGTCGAACTTATTATTAGGTTCGACTTTATTTATAAATTTAATAAGAATTAAAAGAATGTTCCTCTTGCTTCTTCTTTAGTTGCTTTACTTGCAGTAAATGGAATACGTGTTGTATATCCTCTTTTTGCTGCGACGATTTGCTTTGCAGGCCACTCAAATATAGCTGAGTTCCATCTTAAAACTGTGTCGTTATATTGTTCTCTAGCAGCTGTAATTTCTCTTTGAAGATAACTATTCTTTTGCATACAATCAGCGATTTCTTGATGTGCAGCAAGTTCAGGATAATTTTCTAAAGCGATGTTGATTTTAGCTTGAACATTATCCATTGTTTGAGCGACTTCATTTCTTGTTTCATCGTTTGATGGTTGTGTTCCACCTCTATACATTGCGATTTTTGTCAATGTATCTTTATCAAGATCGATTGCTTTGTCTAATAACTTAGCAGCGTTTTTAAGTTCGACGACTCTTTGTTCCATGTAATTATCAATTTGAGAAGCGTCGTGTTGAAGTTTTTGTTGTAATTGAGATAAATATTTTCCTGCGTTGATCTTTTTAAATGTAAAGACAACTCCTGGAATGATCAATGCACACCAAAGTAAAACTTCAAATACTTTGCTTCCTGCTCCAACAGTTACAGGGATTTGTTTTTGAATAACATTAACATCTCTTCCTTCTTCACTAATTGGATCTTTTGTTTCGTCTAATTCGTTTGCCATATTTAATATGTCCTCCTATTTTTTAAAGACTTCATCTATACTCTTCTTTAAAGATATAGCTTCATCTTTAGAGAATTTATTTTCATTTAAAATAAATGCTAATAAACCTCTTTGATATATTATACCATTATTCAAAGAATAGTTAGATAAAATTTTATTAAGATTTTCATTTTTATTCATGACGTTATTAAAGTCATATCTAGTTGTGTTACAATCTGTCATTTCCATAATAGTATCTTTATAAATTGGAATGTATTCAATCCACTCAACAGGGACATCATGCATTCTTCCGTCTCCTCCTAATTTAGGAATATAATCGACATGTTTTTTAGTGTTATAAGAATATCCTCTAACAAGCAACTTATCACAACCTTCATTTTTTTCAATTAATTGAGTTTTTAAAATTGTTGATGTCTTGCTTTCTTTAGGAGCAAAATATGAAATATTCATCGAGTTTGCCATACTTTCAGATTCGTAACTTGTAAAGTTTCTTTCATATATTTTTTTATAGATGAATTCATGTGGTTTCATCTGTTGATATAAAGGTATAGAAATTAATGGAGCTAAATCAAAATATAATGATTGAAAATATATAGAAGTGTACTCTATAAATTTAGCTTTACTAATATCGTGACTATAGCTTATAAATGTTTGAGGATTAGAATATATATCAGTAGCGTTAGCGTGTCTAGAAGATATAATATTGATCATACCTCTTTTAAAGAATTTAAAGTCATCTCCATATGGCTCTTTACTTTTAATTAAATCTAATTCGTTTTTTTGAGCAAGAGGAGTAAATAACAATCTAAATTCTCTTTCGTTATTTCTATCTGTCGCTCCAAATAAGACGTCGAATTCGTCGTTTCCCATCTTAGTGAAGTTAGTTGAAGGATCATCATCCATCATCGCTTTCTCTTCGATTTTATCTAATTTTTTACTTTGTTTAGAGACATACTTCTCTAACTTTTTATCATCCATTGTATTTGCTGAAGAAGGGACTCTAGAAAACTTTAAATTAGGTGCAGCTTCATTTCCGTAAACTAAAACTGTATCGTACCAGTACGTTGGAGCAGGTTTAGTGACTGTTGCGGTTAATGTTTGAGAATGAGATTCTACTTCACCTTTAGAATTTCTTGTTGTCCAATGGATTACGATGCTTCCTGTATAAGTTTTATTGACTAATTCTGTATTGAATGTTCTTTCTACTAAAAAAGGATTTCCTTGAATCGATCCACTAATTACAAATTCTGTAGAACAATTTTCATCTTTATTCTCTTCTAATCCATATTTTTCATTCATAAATTGATATTTTTTCATATCAAAATATTTATCTAGTTGAATTAAAGGTGTAGTCATTTTAATAACGTCACTACACATATTAAAATCAAATAATGCATTTAAAGGAGCTTCGATAATACCAGCTTCATTTTTTAATTCACCTGCTTCTTTTTCCTTCTTAGTTTTAAGTTCTTCATCATTTTTAATAATAGGATTTATTTTTTTAACGACATATACAACTAAAGCTATTCCACCTCCTAAAGCTAAAATAGCAATAATTAAAGAAACATATCCTGGTAAAGCAATACTAATTTTATTCATAAAGCTCATAATACCTAAAATTAAAAATACTAAAGTAACAATAAATAAAATTACACTTAAAGCAATAAATAATCCTTTAAGACCTTTTCTTTTAGATAAACTTTTATTTAAATTGTTTATTTCTTCAATCTTATTATCGTATTTTTTGCATACTTCTTGATTTTTATTAACATCTATCTTACTTTTTTTAACCAATTCATCAAAGTATTTACTAGCATTTTCTTTAATTCCTTCTTTATATACTTTGTTATACATCGATATTGGTT
>CAVKZO010000049.1:0-7338 GCA_963661135.1 Lachnospiraceae bacterium
TTATATCGTTATTTGAACATAAAACACCACTAGAAATTGGAGAATTGTTAACAAACGATTTCAACGATTTTATTAAAACAAAAATTAAAGAATCAATTGATGAACTTTTAGAAGGAGAAATTGAAAGTTTATTCAACGAAGTGTTTAAAGCTCAGAACAATGATTTTAGAAACGGATATTACTATCGCTATTTAAAAACGCATTATGGTTTGATTGAAGTTAAAGTTTCACGAGATCGATTAAATCTTTTTAAAACGCAGCTTATGAAGCCATATCGACAAATTGCTGATGATGTCGATTATGTTGTTCAATCGCTTTATTTTAAAGGAATAACCCAAATGAATTGATTGATTATATTTCAAATTTAATGCATATTGAATTATTGAGAGAAACCGTAGTAAATATTGCTAAGAAATTAATGCATGTTGCTGAAACTTTTAAAACAAGACAGTTACATAGATGTTCAGTCATTTATTTATACGGAACTTATGTTCCACTAAAACGAAAATATACCGATGGTTGCGTATGTATAGAAGGAATGTATCGAAGTAAAAATTGGAATTAAAGAGGCTAGACATCGTGAAGTTTTAGCATTTTATCCTGTTCCTGACGAAGGGAGTGATTCACAGGATATGTCGCTAAACGATTTAAAAACAAGAGGTGTTGGTAATCCCAAACTTTTTATAACTGATGGTTTAAACAGTCTTGATATGGAAATTCATAAAGTTTTCCTGATTCTAAATGTCAAAGATGTGTTGTACATTTACAGCGTAATATCATGGTTGGTGTTAGATACAATGATAGAAAAGAAATATGTCGTGATTTTAAGGGAATTTAAAATCAAATCGATTACCAATCAGTTACGATTGTTCTTGATAGCTTTATTAATAAAATGTTACCGAGTTATCCAAGAGTTTTTAGAATGATATTAGAAACACTAGTTATATTTACATTTTATGATTTTCCAAGAATTTCTTATCACTTTAGTAGAACTTCAAATGTAATTGAATCATTTGATTCACTGCTAAAAAGAAATTCTAGAAAACGAATATTGTTTAATAAAGAAGATAATGCTTCATTAGTAATTGTTCAAAACATTGTTAAATATAACAATGAACAGAAAGGGAGAATTGTAGGATTTATAAAAGATTTAAATGAAGATGAGAGAAATGTTTATGAATTTTTAATAATGCAATTAAGGTATGGCTTATATATAAGCTTTTTGTAAATCTCTAATAGTTCTGACTTTATTTTAAAGTTTCCCGATATCCTGATTTTCTTGAACCAACTCTTTTTATTATTTTACATTTCATAAGACTATCTAAATGTCTATGAATTGTTGGTTCGGATTTAGTTGTTTTTTTAGATAATTCGGCAATTGTTATATATTTATTATCTCTAATTAATTTAATGATTTGCTTGTCTAATTTATTTATCTTATCATTTATCTTATCATTTATCTTATCATTTATATAATTTTTCTTTCTTTCAAAAATAAATGTAAAACCGTATTCATCTTCAATATATTTGTATTCAACATCATTTTGACTACATAATGTAAATGTTCTATCGAAACCTGTTCCAAAAGCATCAATATATCCAAATTTAAACAAAGTAGAAGAAATTAATAGATTACGAATTTTACTGCCTACTTTACCTGATGCAAAACTAATAGGATCTATTCCTTTAAATATAGATCCTGGATTATAAATTCTAACTGAAGATTTATAAATTATATATTGATTACAATCACCTATTCTTGAATATGAGCAATGAGCAAATGAATTTACAACAATTTCTCTTATCGCTCTTAACGGTATTTCTGGGATTTCTTCTCTTTGTATTCCTACAATATTAGATTTAAACGAAATATGATTTTGAATATATGATATTGATTCTTTAATGCATTCAATTATATTTCCTTTGAATTCTTTAATTTCCCCGAATTCAGTTCTATCATCGGTGGGGTAATTTGCTTCTTTAATTGTTAAAGGCTTATTATTTCCAAATAAAAATAATCCAGCATTATTTAATCTTCCATTTTCTGTTATTAACCCTAATTTACTTAATGCTTCTTTAGGATTTCTATAAACATATTCTAATCTTCCGTTTTCATTAGCGATACGGATGCAATCTATTAGTAAATCCTCATTTATATTTTCTATGCTGTATTGAGTTTCAGTTTCTTCCCATTTTAAGTAAGTATCTTCTTTCTCTTCAAAGAACTTTTGAAGTTGTTTTGAATCCATTACAATATCTGCATCATTTATTCTGATATAATATTTTCCATAAGCTGAATAAGGTGTATCTTCACCCTTAACATTGATTTTAATTATGTTTTTACCGTTTTCATCGATTTCTGTGATTTCAACTTTAGAAGGTAAAGGTTTTAAATTGTTTTGAATCTCGTGAGCAATATCGGATTTAGTTTTCTTTCCAATGGTGAGTCCTACAATCTTGGAATCATCATTAACGCCAAATATTACTATCCCTTCTTTATTTTTATTAAGCATAGAACTTAATGATATTATTCCTTCTTTTAATTGTGATAGTGATTTTTTTAATTCTAATTTATCTGATTCAATCATAGTAGTTACTCCTTTTTGATTTTATCTTATCATTTATCTTATCATTTATCAATTTTTAATGATAAGATATTTTTCAATAATTGACTTATTATCTTAAAAACGTGTTTTATAATCCGTGTAAGTAATTTTTCTTGATTACATAATCCAAACTTCCTAAAATATAAAATATTAAATTTTTCGAAGTAGATTAATGCTTATGCTTCGTAAAAATGGAAAAAAATAATTTTACGAAGTTTAATTAAACTTTCAGTTCGAAAAAGAGCATTAGTTATGAAAGTGAAATATTTGGATATTATTAATAAAAATGAAAAACGATAGAAATTCATTCTATATTAAAAAATAAGATATTTATTAGAATATCGATTGATCGAATTAATTAACCAAAATATATTTATGAAGGAATGAGAGTGATAAATATAAGTAAGTGGTTATTAAAATAATAAAAAAACACTTCTTTGGTTACGATTTAAAGAAGTGGTTTTTAATAATTATAATAATTTGAATTAAACTATTAAATAGATTTTAACTTCAGGATCTTTAGTCCAAAGTGGTTGAAGTCCTACAAAAACATCTTTAGTGAACATTTCGCTACTTAATAAGCTTTTGCGTGTTCTACTGAATCAAATCCATGGAGAACTTGAACATCTTCGTCACGTACTAATAAATCTTTTGTTAATGCGCCTTCGATTGTTTCAAGGAATGGTCCACGATAATCACTATAAACTTTAACTGCTTTTACTCTGTTTTCTTCTGGGATAACCATTGTTATTTCTAAATATGCTTTAACGTTTTTATAACTCATAATTTTTTCCTCCTGTTATTTAAATTGCTTAAGCAATTATATATTAATGCTGTAACTTATAAATTGTAAGATATTAACTAATTTATGTGTTACTAATAAATTTAATAGTAACTACAAGAAATAATTGTTAAAGTATATAATTAAGATGCGAGGAAATAGTTATGTATAAAAAGAAATTAGAAGAAGATATACGTTGTCCATTAGAGTATGGGTTAGATATATTTGGAGGAAAGTGGAATTCTAGAATTATATGTGTTTTAGCATATAAAAAGAGTTTAAGATATAGCGAATTAAGAAAAGAGATGGGCAATGTAACTGATGCGGTATTAGCAGTTAGTCTAAAAGAATTGATAAAAAATGATATGATCGTCCGTAAATCTTTCGATGAAATTCCACCTCACGTTGAATATTCGTTAACTAAAAAAGGAGATTCAGTAGTACCAATATTACAAAGTATATGTAAATGGGCTGGAGTATTTTATAATGAATCTAATGATAATTCGATGATTCAATGTAAAAAATGCAATTATAAAAACTAAAATATATATATAATTTCACCAAGTATCGGATTAAATTTTCGCCAATCGTCGGAATAATTTTTCGCCAAGTATCGGAATGAAATTACGCCAATCGTCGGAAAAACTTGAAAAAGTATATGAAATATATGATAATATGAATATTATAATAAGGTTTTGATATATGAAAGAGTATAGGAAAAGGATTGCCGACGAAATATTAAAAAAGAAATTAGAAGGTAAAGGAGCAGTTTTAATTGAAGGCCCTAAATGGTGCGGAAAAACGACTACTGCTGAGCAAATCGCTTCTAGCGTTTTATATATGGATGATCCTGAAAAGAAAGAACAAAATATATTACTCTCAGAAATAAAGCCAAAATTATTATTGAATGGAGCTAAACCTAGATTGATTGATGAACGGCAATTAGCACCAAAATTATGGGATGTTATTAGATTTGAAGTTGATCATCGTGATGAATTAGGTCTTTTTATTCTTACTGGCTCTTCAGTGCCTACAAGAAGCGAAGAAATTACTCATTTTGGTACAGGAAGATTTAGTCGGCTTACAATGAGACCGATGAGTTTATATGAATCTGGTGATTCAACTGGGGAAGTAAGTTTAAAAAAACTATTTGATGATGACAAAGAAATTACTGGATCTTCTAAAATAAATATTGAGCGTCTTGCTTTTCTTTTATGTAGGGGAGGATGGCCTAAATCTATTAAAATGCGTGATGAAATTGCTTTAGAACAAGCCTTCGATTATTTTGATGCAGTCGTACGCTCTGATATAAATCGTGTTGATAATGTTCAAAAAAATCCTGAAAGAGTTAAAAAGTTTATGCGATCATACGCACGAAATCAAGGCAATCAAGTTCCTAATACAGTCTTAACAAAAGATGTATATATAAATGAAGAAAGTAATATAAATGAAGAAACAATCGCTTCGTATATTAATGCTTTACGCAAGATTTTTGTTATTGAAGATATGCCTGCATGGAATCCAAATTTAAGGTCTAAAACAGCTATAAGGACATCGGATACACGTTATTTTATCGATCCGTCAATCGCTGTTGCATCTCTTGGTATCGGTCCTAGTGATTTATTAAATGATTTAAAAACTTTTGGTCTCCTTTTTGAAACTCTTTGCGTTAGGGATTTACGTGTTTTTGCTGATGCTTTAAATGGAACTGTATACCACTATAGAGATAAAGATGGCCAAGAATGTGATGCCGTTATACATTTAAGAAACGGGAAATATGGTTTAATAGAGATTAAATTAGGTGGAGATAAACTTATTGAAGAAGGTGTTAAATCTTTAAAATCAATGGAAGAGAAAATAGATACTAATAAAATGAATGCTCCTTCTTTTTTAATGATATTAACCGGAATAGGAGATTATGCTTATCAAAGAAAAGATGGAATTTACGTTGTTCCAATTGGTTCTTTAAAAGATTAAATTTTAAAAGTAATTAAATGGTATCATGTAGTTAGCATGAACTAACATATACGAAAGATAAAGAATTAAAATTCGATAGAAAAGTACATGTACTCTATTCTAAACCTTGTAAAAAAGAAATTATAAAAGCTATTAAAATTCATTATTCTAATGATTTGATAGATAAAATATGGACTGATATTCAACTTCAGTATATTGAATATTTATCTTTTCTTCCTATTAATTTAGGAGGAAAGAAGAATAGATTAAATGGAATTGGAGGAACTTACGATTTGATAGCTTTATTTAGTTACTATAAAGTATGTAAAGATAAAACTAGTTTTTAAGAAGTAGAAAATATGATAGAAAATATATTTTTATCAACTTTTAATGTACTTAGTTTTGTAGATTTAAATAAAAAAATATAAGAAATTGTATTATAAAGTTTTAAAGAATGTTAAAAACATAAAGATAAATATAATGATTACTAAATGGAATTAGGGAAATATAACGAGAATAAATTTATTAGATATTTTACTTGCTTTATGTGATGTTGACCATAAAGGAATGGAAGTGATACATTCTAAATTAATTAGAAAATGCACACTAAAAACATTATCAATTTGTGATTATATTATCGTCGGTGATAAAGACGAATATATAAAAGAACATGAAGAATATATCGATAGTGATGGAGGAAAATATAATAAATAAATTAACAATTAGAGATAACTTTAGCTAATCCGCCTAAAGAAGTTTCTTTAAGTTCTTTAACCATCTTATCTCCGGTTTCTTTCATAGCTTCGATAACATTATCGAAACTTACTTTATTTTTTCTATATATCGCTATATTTTTACTATATAAATAAGAAGAATAGGCATGAATTGAAGCGATGCCATTTCTCTCAATACAAGGAATTTGGACATATCCTTTTACTGGATCGCAAGTTAAACCTAAAAAATGTTCCATGCTGACTTCGCTAGCGTATTCGATTTGATATACGCTCAATTTATCTAAATAAGCTAAAGCGGAACTAGCAAAACAAGCTGCTGAACCGATTTCAGCTTGACACCCTAACATCGCTCCACTTATCGAAGCGTTTTCTTTAATAAAATTACATATTAATGCACCTACTAAAAATGCTTTAGTAATCTCATCTATTGAATAATTATTATATTTATATTGGTAATATAAACAGCTTGGAACAACTCCACTTGCTCCGCAAGTAGGAGTAGTGACAACTATTTTTCCTAATGCGTTAGCTTCGCTAATAGCGTAAGCAAAACTAGTTAATAACATGATTCTTTTTTCAAATTTATCCGTTATTTCAGTAGCTTTTTTTATAAATTGAAGAGGATACTGTCTTTAACCCTAAAGAAGGTAATTCTACACATTTTGAGTTGATCATTTCTTCAATTAATTTAAAAGAATGAATAACTAATTTTTTTGCGTAATTAAAAATATCTTCACCTTCTAATTTCTTAATAACTTCATATATATCGCAAATATTATTTTTATTTAAATATTCTATTAAATCTTTAAAGTTATTGAAGGGATAAACATCATTTACTTCATATAATTTATCTTCTTCTTTAAAAACACCTCCTCCAATTGATTGATATCTTTTAGATATTATTTTATTATCATTTAATATTGCTTCTAGCATCATCGTATTAGGATGTTTTAAGTTATTTAAATCGTAATTAAATATAATATCTACATCTTTATTATATTGAGTAAATATATTTTTAATAACAAAATCTGTATGGTGACCAACACCTGTTAAAGCCAAAGATCCATATAAAGTTACTTTATATTTTAATGTATCATATTTACTAGTAATATTTAAAAAATCTTCACAAATTCTATATGGTCCAATAGTGTGACTTGATGATGGACCTGGTCCTAATATTAATAGTTCTTTAAGAGATTTCATGTAATTGATTTTAAGATATATTTATAAATTTATAAAGATATATTTATTTAACTTTATA
>CAVKZO010000050.1:0-7113 GCA_963661135.1 Lachnospiraceae bacterium
ATTTTATAGTTATTAAATAACTTTTATTATAAATATAATAAATCATTATTTTTCTATTAATTAAATTTATATCTAATTAATTGCTTTTTACTTTAATTTAGTTCGAGAAATGAGTATTATATATATCGGTTTAAATTTAATTTAAATTTATTTGAGAGGTAAAAAGAAATGAAAATTGAAAACAACGCATGGGAAGGCTTTAAAGGCCGTCACTGGAAAAGCGATGTAAACGTTCGTGATTTCATTCAATGTAACTACGAACCTTACGAAGGAGATAGCTCATTCCTTGAAGAACCAACCGAAGCTACAAACAAACTTTGGGATGAACTTCAAAAACTTCAAAAAGAAGCAAGAGCAAAAGGCGGTGTTCTTGATATGGATACAGATATCGTATCTTCTATCACTAGTCACGCACCTGGATATATTAACCCAGAACTTAAAGATTTAGAAAAAGTAGTTGGTCTTCAAACAGATAAACCATTAAAAAGAGCATTTATGCCTTATGGTGGTATCAAAATGGCTGAACAAGCTTTAACTACACACGGATACACATTAAATCCTGAACTTCATAAGATCTTCACTGAATACCACAAAACTCATAACGATGGTGTCTTTGATGCTTATACTCCAGAAATGATGAAATGCCGTCATAACAAGATTCTTACTGGACTTCCAGATACTTACGGAAGAGGAAGAATTGTCGGCGATTATAGAAGAGTCGCTTTATACGGTATCGATAACTTAATCGAAGAAAAACAAAAAGATCTCGCAAATTGTGGCGATGGAACAATGATCGATGATACAATCCGTCTAAGAGAAGAAATTTCAATGCAAATCAAAGCTCTTAAACAAATGAAAGTTATGGCTCAATCTTATGGCTACGACATTTCAAAACCTGCAACAAACGCTAAAGAAGCTGTTCAATGGTTATACTTTGGTTACCTTGCTGCTATTAAGAGCCAAAACGGTGCTGCTATGTCAGTTGGTAGAATTTCTACTTTCCTTGATATTTATATTAACCGTGATCTTAAAAACGGCACATTAACAGAAAAAGAAGCTCAAGAACTTATCGACCACTTAGTCATGAAGTTCCGTATGGTTAAATTTGCACGTATCCCTTCATATGATCAATTATTCTCTGGTGATCCAGTATGGGCAACACTTGAAGTTGCTGGTATGGGACAAGACGGAAGAGATATGGTCACTAAAAACGATTTCCGTTTCTTACATACATTAGAAAATATGGGACCTGCACCAGAACCAAACTTAACAGTTTTATGGTCACCAAGACTTAGCAAAAACTTCAAAAAGTATGCTGCACACATCTCTATCACCACTTCTTCAATACAATATGAAAACGATGATGTCATGAGACCAATTTGGGGTGATGATTACTCAATTTGCTGCTGTGTTTCTGCAACACAAACTGGTAAAGAAATGCAATTCTTCGGTGCTCGTGCTAACTTAGCTAAATGTTTACTTTACGCAATCAATGGCGGTGTCGATGAAATGTCACATCAACAAGTTGGACCTGCATATCAAAGAATCACTTCTGAAGTATTAAATTATGATGAAGTTATCGCAAGTTACGATAGAATGATGGATTGGTTAGCTGGAATTTATGTTAACGTTCTTAACCTCATTCAATATATGCACGATAAATATTATTATGAAGCAGCTGAAATGGCTTTAATCGATACTAACGTTCGTAGAACATTCGCAACTGGTATCGCTGGATTCAGCCATGTTGTCGATTCATTATCAGCAATTAAATACGCTAAAGTCATTGCTGTCCGTGATGAAACAGGAATCACAACAGACTTCAAGATTGAAGGCGATTTCCCAAGATACGGAAACGATGATGATAAAGCTGATGATATCGCAGTCGAATTACTTCATACATTCTTAAGAAAGATTGAAAAACATCACACATACCGTAATAGTGAACCTACAACTTCTATCCTTACAATTACTTCTAACGTAGTTTACGGAAAAGCTACAGGTACATTACCAGACGGAAGAAAAGCTGGACAACCTTTAGCTCCAGGTGCTAACCCATCTTACGGAGCAGAAAATAACGGATTATTAGCTTCTTTAAACTCAGTCGCTAAACTTCCTTATGAATATGCACTCGATGGTATTTCAAATACTCAAACTATGAACCCAGATGCTTTAGGTCATAGCGATCAAGAAAGAATCGATAACCTTTCACAAGTATTAGATGGCTACTTTGTACAAGGTGCACACCATCTTAACGTCAACGTATTCGGTAAAGAAAAACTTCTCGATGCTATGGAACATCCAGAAAAACCAGAATATGCTAACTTCACAATCCGTGTTTCAGGATATGCAGTTAAGTTCATTGATTTAACAAGAGAACAACAATTAGATGTTATCTCTCGTACATTCCATGATCATTTATAAACTTTAAATGGAAACAATAGGTTATTATCAATCTTTTGAAACATTTGCATTAGTGGATGGACCTGGTGTTAGAAGCATTATCTTCTTAGCTGGATGTCCATTCCGCTGCTTATATTGTCATAATCCTGACACTTGGGAATTTTCTAAAAAGAATCCGATAACACCTAAGGAAGCTTACGAAAAATTAATCCGTTATAAAACATATTGGAAAAATAATGGAGGAGTTACAATAAGCGGAGGCGAACCACTAGCTCAATTAGATTTTGTTATCGAACTAGCTACATTATTTCATAATGATGGGGTGAGCGTAGCAATTGATACAAGCGGAGCTACATTTAGAAAAGAACCAGCTTTCTTAGAAAAATTTGATAAATTACTTAAAGTCACTGATTTATTTTTATTAGATATTAAATGTATCGATCCTGAATTACATAAAAAAATTACAGGAAAAGATAATAAAAATGTATTGGAGCTATTTAAATATTTAAACGACAAAAACTATCCTATACGGGTAAGACATGTGCTTGTTCCTAATCTCACTGATGATGACGAGTTATTAGAAAAAACACATGAATTCCTTTCTCAATTTAAAAATATTAAAAAAGTTGAGATACTTCCATATCATAGTTTAGGTAAATTTAAATACGATTTATTAAAGATAGATTATCCTTTAAAAGATACTCTACCACCATCAAAAGAAAGAATTGAAAACGCTGAAAAAATTCTTCACGTTAAAGATTATCAATAAAAATAAAAGCATCAGTTTGAACTGATGCTTTTTTATTACCTTTTACTTAATTCTAATTTAAATTTCATTTCAATAGGATAGTTGCACTTCTTCTTCCATCTACCTACAAAAAAACATAATTATAGATATTATCATTCCAACTCCCCAACCTAACGGCCAAGCGAAAAATATTCCTTCATACCCAAATATTTTACCTAATATTAACACTCCAATAACTCTTATAGCAAGATCAAAAGATGTGCCTAATGTAAAACCTAACATATCTGTAGATCCTTTTAAAATTCCATCAAGCGGGATTTTAATAGCGATAAAAACAAAGAAAGGAACTACGCAAGTTATAAATAATTTACCTGAATTTATAATTAATTGAACATTATCATCATTTTTATTAGAAATAAATAATTTTACCCAAAATTCATTAAAAGGAAGAATAGTAACTAAAGCTATAACACAGAATATACCACACAATAAAAATGTTGAATAATATCCTTCTACAAGCCTTTCATATTTATTAGCACCAACATTTTGAGATACAAAGTTACTTAAAGCATTACATAAAACAGTAAATATATTTATTGCTATATAACAAATTTTATAAGCTGCTGAATAACCTCCTGCAACGTAATTTCCTCCGATCGAAGTTAATATCGTAGTAATTAAAACACCACCAATTGATATAAATAATCCTTGTAATATACTAGGAATAGCAACTAAAATTATTTGTTTAAATATATCTTTATTAAATAATTCTACTTTTTCTTTTTCTAATTTATTGATGCTTTTAAGTAAAACAATTAAAGATAATATAGCAGCAATCCCTTCTGAAATCACTGTACCCAAAGCAAGACCTGCACTATTTAATTTAATAGGTATAACGAATAATAAATCTAAAGCAACATTAAGCAAAGTAGAAAATATTAAAAAATATAAAGGGGTTTTAGAATTTCCAAAAGATTGGAACATATACATCGCGTAATTATATATAAATAAGAACATAATACCACCAATATATATGAGCATATATTGTAAAGCTTCATTAAAACAACCTTCCCCTTCGCTAGTATCAACCATCGCTTTTAATAAAGGGTAAATAATAGCAAATCCGATAATAGTGGTTATAAATCCTAATACTATCGTTCCAATTAAACCTATATTTGATGCTTTTTTTAATGATTTAAAATCTTTTGCTCCAAAAAATTTAGCGCTTATAACTCCGCATCCTACTCCAAATCCTACTGCGATATCTAAAAATACGACAGTTATTGGATATACGATTCCTACAGCATCAAAGCTATCGATAGAACTGATAAAGTGACCAGCGATAAAGTTATCTGCTAAATTATATAATTGTTGCAATGTTACAGAAAGAACCATCGGAATTGCAAATAATAACAAAACTAAAAAAGAATTACCGCTAGTCATATCTTTTGTTTTCATATATTTTTACCTTCTTATATAAATTAAAGTGTTTAAATTTTGAACATTATAAACACAATTAAAAATTATAGCACCAATATACTCCTATAGTATAAAATAAATTAACTTTTTAAGGGAAAACAATATGAAATACGATATATTTTTTTATAACAGGAATATTATTATTAGTAAACTGACCGACATTTTTTCTTTATAACTGATCTATTTTTCGGTTTTAAACTGACCGACATTTTTAAAATTAATTTAGCAAAATATTAATTATTGTACATTTAAAAAACAGCAATCTTAAAAAACATATATAATAATTTTATTAATTTATGAAATTGTTTTTATCAATATCTTTAATTAAAAAAATAACAATTAATAAATATAAAATGAGCTAAAATTCAGCTCATTTTATATCTTTTTCCTATTGTTTAGCAATTGTTAGAATACAAGGCAATGTAATATTTTTAGTTCCTCCGGTTCTAGTAACAATAATTTTATATAATCCATTACCTTTTACAGTGTGACAATTACTAGAATCTAATGTAATTTCTGTTGTAGTAATTAAAGTAGAATAAACTTTCATTGAGAAATTTGTAGTATCACTTAATGTAAATTGATATTTTGTTCCAGTTGTTACTCTTCCTGATTCATCATTTAAAGAAATGTTATACACCATAAATTCTTTATATAGGTAAGATTTAGTTTTTGAAGTAGCTACGCCACTAGAATCTAATATTAAATCTTCTTGATGAGTTATACCGCAACTACATTTTCCTGTTGAATCAAAGTCACTACTATGATTATGTAAAGCAGTTACTGTACCTTTTGCAATCAATTTAGTACCATTTAAAATATTAAATTCTCTATTTTCCCAATTTGGTATTTCTTCACAAAATTCAATAATTACCTTATCAGAACTCTTTCCAGGAATAATATATCCATCATCGTTAGAAATTGTGATTCTTACTAAATGAGTTGTTGAAGATTCGCTAAATCTTAAAGTTAAGAGACTATTTGATATTAAAGGTGTGTGTTGTCCACCTTCATCTTTAGTTAAAACATATAAAGAAGAAGATATAGTTAAAGAAGTTTCTAATTTGGCTTCACTTGCTTTAGTAAAAGTCATACCATTTTCTAATTCGTCTTTTGTTAAACTAGGAACTTTTAAACCTACTGTTTGTCCTTTAGTAGCTTTATCAACTTCTTTTCTATAATATTCTATTGATTCAACCACTGCTGTTTTATTTAGCCCATAAATATAAATGCTTTCACCTTTATTTATAGTTCCTTGATAAATTGTTGTAGTAATAACAGTATTCTCAGAAACAACAAAACGATCATATATTTCTGCAATAAAAGCGTTAGTATCATAATTAGTTAAAGATATAGATTCTAATCCTTCAATATTTAAAGAAAAATTACTATTATCTAAAGTTAATTCAGTTGTAGGAATACTATGAACTCCTCCAGCTGCATATTTAGCTGGGGCAAAGACATTTACATAATCCAAAGCATTATTAGAAATTATAGATACATCTATAGAATACAAGAATAACCCAAAACTATTTGTAGTTGTTTTATCAGTAAAACTACTTTTTGAAGTATTAATATTTACTGTTGCTTTAGCGATACTGTATTCTCCAGTAACAACTTTTTCTTCCCATTCATCTGTTCCTGTTAATGTAACTCTATATTCATATGTTAAAGCATCAACCGGTATATTTGTTGTATATACTTCACTCCCTTTTTCTCTATATTCAACCTTCAATCCACCGACATCATTAGTTCTAGTGATTTTAGAATCTGGAATACCTTGCTCTAATCCGTTATAAACTAAACCAGTCATATCACCAACTGATAATTCTCTACTCTTTTTGTTTAATTTACTATTTTCGATTTCTTTTTCTTCATGATATCCACAAACTGCACAATTTCTTTCATCAATTCTATTAGAAGTATATGTAGCTTCAGTTTTTACAGTCCAATTTCCACTGTGTTCACTAAAATCAATTATTAAAGGGGTTGCGTGTTCACATGTTGATTCATGCCAATGGCCAGTTTTGTCATTTTTCCATTCATTTAAATTGTAACTATGAGTTCCGCTATCAGAAATAGTTTTCTTCTCCTCATAATTACAAACAGTACATAAACGATGATCAACTCTATCTTTATGAACACCAGCTTCAGTTAAAGTAGTCCATTCTCCAAACGTGTGACTAACTTTTTCGCTAATATCATCATGTCCTTCAACTGTGCATTGATGCCAATGATATGTTTCATCATTTTTCCACGAATCACCAAATGTGTGTGTTTCTGCTTTTTCACCACATCCAAATAACAAAAAAGATGTAGCAATCATTAAAATTGTTTTCTTATTATTCATTTTTAAATTCTCCAATTATATATGTTTAAGAGTTTTACCTCTAAAAATTTAATAACAAAATTAGAATTTGTTTTTCAATTTGATAATGCTAAACTAAAAATGCTGAAAAACGCTCATTTGAAAATGTTGTTTT
>CAVKZO010000051.1:0-7092 GCA_963661135.1 Lachnospiraceae bacterium
AAACTACTGGTGAGATAAGATGTTCTAAACGTCTCACATCAATTGAAAGCTAACAATAAAAATAGTTAATAAGATACATAAATATAGAAAACAATAGAAGAAAATGATAAAGTTTTATAATGTTTTTATAAGGTAAAAGTATGTTAAATCAATTTTCAAGAACTCAATTAATTTACGGAAAAGATGCTATGGAGAAGTTACGTCATAGTCATGTTTGCGTATTCGGAATCGGTGGAGTTGGTGGATATGTTGTCGAAGCTTTAGCTAGAAGTGGAGTAGGACACTTCACTTTGGTTGATGATGATAAAATTTGTTTAACAAATTGCAATCGACAAATATTAGCGACAGTAGAGAATGTTGGAAGATACAAAGTAGATGTTATGAAAGAAAGAATATTGAGCATAAATCCGTTAGCTAAAGTTGAAACTTATCAATGTTTTTATTTACCAAGTAACGCAGATCAATTTGATTTTGCAAAATATGATTATATTGTTGATGCAATCGATACTGTAACAGCAAAAATATCTATTATTTTAAAAGCTCAAGAAGTTAATACTCCCATCATTTCTTCGATGGGGGCGGGAAATAAGGTTAATCCTATGGCATTTAAAATCGCAGACATTTATAAAACTGAAATGGATCCTTTAGCAAAAGTTATGCGTCATGAACTTAAAAAAAGACATGTTAAAAAATTAAAAGTTGCATATTCAAACGAAAAACCATTAAGACCATTAGAAGATCCTACAATTTCTTGTAGAAGTCATTGTATATGCCCTAGTGGAACTAGAAAAAGTTACGAAAGGAGAGATATTCCGGGAAGTAACGCATTTGTTCCAACAGCTTGCGGGCTTTTAATTGCTAGTGAAGTTGTTAAAGATTTAACAAAAGAAGTAGCTAGAGAAGAGTTAAAATAAATATGATTTATTTAGATTACGCAGCAAATTATCCAACAAAAAAAGAGGTCTTAGATTACCTTTCTTTTTTAGAATTAAATTATTATGGAAATTATAATTCAATTCATAAAGAAGGAATAAAGACGAAAGAAAAATTTAATGAGATAGATAATCATATTAAAAATATTTTAGGATTAGATGAATCTTTTGAAATTATTTATACAAGTAGTGCAACAGAATCTAACAATTTAGCAATTAAAGGTGTAGTCGGTTCTTATTCAGGATTTGGAAAGACGATTTTAGTAAGTGAGCACGAACATAGTTCAGTTAACGGCACTTTAGGCTATTTAAAGGAATTAGGATATAACATTGAATTTATAGAAACACTAAATGATGGTGAAATAGATTTTTCTGATTTAGAATCAAAATTAAATAAAGATGTTATTTTAGTTTGTTTAGTTTTAGTCGATGGAGAAACAGGATTTATTCACGACTATAAAAAAGCGTATGAAATCATATCTAAATTTAAGAATGTACATTATTTAGTCGATGCAACTCAAGCGATTGGTAAAATGAAAGTCGACTTTTCTTATTGTGAATTAGTTTCTTTTACTCCTCATAAATTTGGAGGATTAATCGGAACAGGTGTTTTGATTAAGAAGAAAAAAACAATTTTAAAACCTTTAATAACTGGTGGAGAAAGTTCGTCGATTTATCGTAGCGGCAGCGTTCCTTTAGGTTTAATTGGAAGTATAGAAAAATCACTAGAAATCGCATACTTAAATTTAGATAAAAATTATGAATATGTAAAATCACTTAACGAATATTTACTATCAAAAATAAAAGATAATAAAAATATTCAAATAAATTCTTTTGATAATCCTTATATTATTAATATTTCTATTAAAAATAGATTAGCTAAAGATAGTGTTTCTTATTTTTTGGATCATGATATTTGTATCTCTCAAAAATCAGCATGTTCAATTAAAAATACACCATCTAAAATTATTATGTCTATTTATAAAGATAAAAAAAGAGCCTTATCTAGTTTTAGAATATCTTTATCTGAATTAGTAAAAAAAGAAGAATTAGATGAATTTATAAAAGTATTGGAGGATTACGTTAATGGAAAGTGATGTTTATGAACAATCGATAACACGAAAATTTAAAAATAAGCTTTGGTCTAAATTTGTTGCAGCTATAAATAAATATAAATTGATCGAAGATGGAGATAGAGTCTGTGTTTGTATAAGTGGCGGCAAAGACTCTATGGTCATGGCTAGATTGTTTATGCAACTAGAAAAACATTCAGGCTACAATTTTAAAGCTGTTTATTTGGTTATGAATCCAGGATATAACGACATCAACCTTCAAACGATTAAAAATAATCTTGAGATACTAAAAATTCCTGCTGTAATTGAAGAAACTAATATTTTTGAAATAGCGAATTCTCAAACTAAATCACCATGTTTTTTATGTGCAAAAATGAGAAGGGGTGCCCTTTACAATTTAGCAAAAAAATATGGATGCAATAAGATAGCTTTAGGACATCATTACGACGATGTAATCGAAACTACTTTAATGAATTTACTAAATTCAGGGTCTTTCCAAACGATGTTGCCTAAATTAAAGAGCGCAAATTACGAAGGTATGGAACTTATTAGACCAATGTATCTAATTAGAGAAAAAGATATTATCGCTTTTAAAAATTATCATCATCTTCAATTCATTCAATGTGCTTGTAGATTTACTGAAAATTGTGCAATTTGCGATAATGGTGGCGGTGGTTCTCAAAGAGCAGCTACTAAGATGCTTATAAAAGACTTAATGAAAAAATATAATGACCAGGTAGAAAAGAATATTTTTAAGAGCGCAGACAACGTCACTTTAGATATGTGTCTAGGATATAAGAAAAATGGTGTTTATCATAGTTATTTAGATGAGTATGATGAACAAAATGAAGAAAAGAAGAACAAATAGACATAAATGTTCGAAAATACCGATAGTTAGCGTTTTCTAACTTGTTAAATAAGTAAAATTTTACTTTTTTTTGCGTCTAAAATTTAGTAAAATCTTCTTGTTAATGAGGAAAAAAATATGGACCAAGTTAGAATTATTGAAATAAAAGAAAATATTTTTAAATCTAACGAAGGCGAAGCTAGTAAACTTAGAGAAAAATTGAAGAAGAAAAAAACATTATTATTAAACTTAATGTCTTCTCCAGGTAGCGGAAAAACAACCACGTTATGTAAGACTTTAGCTCTCCTTCAAGATGAATTTAAAATAGCTGTCATGGAAGCTGATATCGATAGTGCAGTAGATGCTGAAACGATATCAAAATTAGGAAAAGTGGAAGCGATTCAACTTCACACCGGAGGAATGTGTCACCTCACAGCTGATATGACTCTTCAAGGAATTGAATCGTTAGAGTCGAAGGATTTAGATTTAATTATCATTGAGAATGTTGGAAACTTAGTTTGTCCCGCTGAATTCGATACTGGTTCATTTAAAAATATTAATATATTGAGTGTTCCAGAAGGCGATGATAAACCTCTTAAATATCCTTTAATGTATCAAGTGTGCCAATTGTTCTTGATCAATAAAATGGATGTAGCGCCTTACTTTGATTTCTCTTTAGAAAAAGCTAAAGAAAATATAAAGATGAGAAATGAAGATGCTGTAATTATTCCAATATCCGCTAAAACAGGTGAAGGAATTGAAGAATTTGCTTCTTGGTTAAGAAATGAAATATTAAAATTTAAAGGAGAATAAATATGCCAGAAATGTCAAAAGCTGTTGTACCTCCACATATGAGTGATAAGGTACCAAATGAAAAGATTGTTAAATTAGGAAAGAAGATTACTGATGTCGCTGCACATAAGTTAGGTACAGTAAAGGTTGAAGATCCTGAATATTGGGGTCTTGCTGATATCGTTACTGATGATATGGCTGATGTTGCATTAACTATGAAGTTAAGACATCACTATACATTTGATCAACTTTGCAAAATGAATAAAGAAAAAGCAAAGGATAAAGAAAAATTCCAAAAATTATTAGATGAAATGGCATATATTGGCCTTTTAGAATATGATTACGGATATCATTACGATCATAACGGAAGAACCGCTCCATTAGGAGAAAGAAGATATGTTTTACCATTATTCGTTCCAGGAAGTGCTGAATTACTCAATATGGAAGAAATGTTCATTACTCCTGATGGAAAGAAAATGGATAATCCTAGATTAAGAGAGCATCCAACAGTTGCATCTTTCTTTGAAAGAATGACATTCATTCCACTTGACGGAATCACACAACTCGTTCCTCCAGGAGGAGCTGGTGTTGGAATGCACGTCATCCCTGTTGAAAAAGCTATTTCAATGGAAAATAAATCAGTAGACTTAGAACATTTATCATATTGGTTAAAGAAATACGAAGGACATATCGGTGTCGGTCAATGTTCATGTAGAGCGTCTCGTGCAGTTTTAAATGATGGCTGTGCTGATGATCAATATAACTGGTGTATCGGTGTTGGAGATTTTGCTGATTACTGCCGTGAAACTGGTAAAGGACACGATATTAGTTATGAAGAAGCTATGAGAATTTTAAAAATAGCTGAAGATAACGGATTTGTTCACCAAATCACAAATATCGATGGTGAAAATAAGATTTTCGGTATTTGTAACTGTAACGTCAATATTTGTAACGCCTTAAGAACATCTCAATTATTTAATACTCCAAATATGTCAAGAAGCGCATATACAGCTCATGTCGATTCTGCTAAATGTGTCGCTTGTGGAAAATGTGTTGAATATTGTCCTGCAGGTGCTGTAAAACTTGGTCAAAAATTATGTAAAAAAGATGGTTCTGAAGTTAAATATCCAAAACACGAATTACCTGACAATATGAGTTGGGGCAGAGATAAATATGATGAAAATTACCGTGATAACAATAGAATCAATTGTTATGAAACTGGTACTTCACCATGTAAGACAGCTTGTCCAGCTCACGTAGCTGTTCAAGGCTACTTAAAACTTGCTGCTGAAGGTAGATATAGAGATGCATTAGCATTAATTAAAAAAGACAACCCATTACCAGCAGTTTGTGGAAGAATTTGTAACAAACGTTGTGAAGAAGCTTGTACACGTGGAAATATCGATAAAGCTGTCTCAATCGACGCAGTTAAAAAATTCTTAGCTGAACAAGATTTAAAAGCAGAAACACGTTATGTCCCTGAAGTTGTCATCGCAAGTAATAGACTTGATCACTGGGAAGAAAAAATTGCTATTATCGGCGGTGGTCCAGCTGGATTATCTTGTGCATATTATCTTGCTACAAAGGGTTATAAACCTACAATTTTTGAAAAGAATAAAAAATGTGGTGGTATGTTAACTTATGGTATCCCTTCATATAAACTTGAGAAAGATGTTGTTGAAGCTGAAATTGACGTTATTAGAGAACTCGGTGTTGAAATCAAAACTGGAGTTGAAGTTGGAAAAGATATCACTTTAGACGAATTGAGAGCACAAGGATATAAAGCATTCTATATCGCAATCGGTTGCCAAGGTGGAAGACTTCCTGGAATTGCAGGAGAAGATGCTAAAGGTGTTGATATCGCAGTTAATTTCTTACATGATGCTAGTGAAAATCACGAACAACATTTAGATGGTGATGTAGTTGTAGTCGGTGGCGGTAACGTAGCTGTAGACTGCGCTAGAACTGCAAAAAGATTCGGCGCTAATAAAGTTTCCATGTTCTCACTTGAAGATAGAGCTACAATGCCAGCTAGTAAATTAGAAATTCAAGAAACTTTAGAAGACGGAATTGAAGTTAATAACTCTTGGGGCCCTAAAGAAATTAAAAAGGATGAAAATGGTAACGTTATAAGTATCATCTTTAAAAGATGTACATCAGTTATTGATCCAGAAACAAAGAGATTCAATCCTCAATATAACGAAGAAGAAACAGTTGAAGTTAAAGCAGATCACGTCATATTCGCTATCGGACAAGCAATCGTCTGGGGCGACTTACTTAAAGGAAGTAAAGTTACATTCTGGCACGGAAATTATCCAATTGCAGATAAATTAACTTATCAAACTGCTCAAGATGATATCTTCGTTGGTGGAGATGTTTACACTGGTCCTAAATTTGCAATCGACGCTATCGAACAAGGCAAATGTGCTGCAGAATCATTACATAGATTTGTAAAACCTGGAGCTTCATTAACTATCGGTAGAAATAGAAGAGACTTTGTTATGTTAAATAAAGAAGATCTTAAATTAGAAGGTTACGATACAGCTGGAAGACAGGAAGCTGGAATGGATGCTAATATCGATATTCACACTTCATTTAAAGATGCTCATTTAACTTTAACTGAAGAACAAGTTAAGATTGAAACTGCAAGATGTTTAAAATGTGGTGCTTCAATCGTTGATGAAAATAAGTGTATTGGATGTGGTGTCTGTACAACAAAATGTATGTTTGATGCAATCACATTAAAAAGAGATCATCCAGAAGCAACTCACATGGTTAAATCTGAAGATAAATTTAAATATATCTTACCTTACGCAATTAAACGTGGTATGAAGATTAAATTCGGTAAGCATACTGCTGAAGAAAAAGCTTCAGAAAAGAAACATAAAGAATTCAAAAAAGCAGAAAAGAAAGCTAAAAAAGAAGCTAAAAAGAGCAAGTAAAGGATGCATGAATTAGGAATAGTTTTTCATATCATCGATGAAATTAAAGAAGTAGCTATTCAAAATAATGTAAAGCATGTTAATTCTGTAACTCTTGAGATTGGTGAAGTTTCAACGCTTATTCCTAGCTACATGGAAGATGTATGGAAATGGGCTGTTGAAAAAGAAGATCTCATGAAAGGGTGTAAACTTAACATCGAAGTTATTAAAGCTGAAACATATTGTGAAGATTGCGGTTGTACTTACGAAACTGTAAAGTACGCTAAAATTTGTCCAAAATGTGGAAGTGAGCATACTTATTTAATAAAAGGTAATGAGAAAAACATTAAAGAAATAGAAGTAATTTAATTAGAAAGGTTAAGCACAAATGCTTAACCTTTTTTTTGTCACTGTATAAAAAAATAAAATATAAAAATAATTGTGAATTATATTAATTTTTAAAGTTAAAATTCTGATATTTAATTTTTTAAAAAAAAGGAAAAAGAAATTAAAATATATATTTAAAT
>CAVKZO010000052.1:0-7031 GCA_963661135.1 Lachnospiraceae bacterium
ATTTATATTTTAATATTATTTAAATTAATTCTAGAATATCTTCAACATTACAACATAATACTTTAGCTAATGCTATAACTGACGATACAGAAGCTTTATTTATATCTTTTGTTTTTAACTCGTATTGTTGTAGTGTCCTTAAATTAACTCCAGACTGATCAGCTAATTCTTTTTGAGATAAATTTAATTTTTTTCTTTCTTCTTGAAATCTAGAATTATCGATTCTACTTTTAATTATAGTGCTCACTACATCTATAAATTTATCTTCACTAGCTTCGTGTAGTGTAGGATATAAAGATAATATCTCTTCCATGGATATTTTTGAATGTATATATTTAAAAGTTAAATTAGTTTTATGTTGATAGTAAGCTAATATATAACCACACCAATATTCTTTAGAATAATAAAAATTATTAGCATGTTCCACTATTTCTACTCTATATCCAATTTTATCAAATATATTTAATACTAATTCAGACCCACTCATATCATATAAGATCGAATTATCTTCATGTTCAAATCTTTTAGCGTATCCGCTAATAATAAACATACCTAAAAAGGAATCCATATTTAAGTTATATGCACATTTTGCATAATCAAAAGCTTCACCAAGATTTTTCATCGCTTCAATAAAAAAACTATATTCTGATTCTATGGTCACCATCTTTCATACTTTCTTTGATTATATCTCTAATATAAATTCCATTTATATCTAATTTATTAACAACATTATAGTAATCAGCTTTAGCTTGTTCTTCTCTATCTCTTCTCTTTTTAAAATATATCGAATTTTCTGCAGGAATATTATCAATATATTTTATTTGATCAAAGGCTTTTTTAGATTTTAAACAATATTGATAACCTAATTCCCCTAATTTCATAGCTAAGCTTAGTTGAGATAAGCTAATTTCATTACTAATAAATGCTATGGCAAATAAAAAATATTAATCATCCGCTCGATAGCCTATGATAATATCGTAATCTTTATAATCTAGTAAAAAGTTCCTAATTAAATAATCTTTAGCTTCTTTTTGAACTGGAGTAGATAAATTAACCATTCTATTTTCTGACAATATCGCAATCCAATTTAATATAGAATATTTTTTTAAAGATAAATCTAAAATCTTTAAATCTTTTAAATTTAATTCATATTTGTTAGCTACTCCTTCAATTCCTTCAATGAATGCCCATTCTTTAGCTAATTCAATATCTTTTGTGCAGTAAAATCCTTGACCGTAGTCATTATAAAGCTTTCCTTCACCAAATATTGGCTTTTCAATAATTTTAATTGATCCATGATATAAAATTACTTTTTCCATTAAATCTCCTTACTACTTTTTTAGAAGTAGTTAATCAAGATTTATGTATTACTCTTTATTGTATCTTTCTTGGATATTTATGAAAGGTCTAGACACTTCTTCTATCGAATCTTTACAATCTTTATCTAACCAATGTATGAGAACATTAAACAATGCTCCAGAAACAAAATAAGCTAAATATTCATCTAATTTAACTGGTAAATTATCTAAAAATTCAGTAGATAAGAAATCTAATAATTCTTTTTCTAATCCAGCTTTTTGAATGCATTTATTAGCTTTCATATTTGCTTTAAAGAACAAAAATAAACTTAAAATAGTAACTTCATTGTCTTCAGGTAAGCCATCTTTAGCTATTTGAACTGTAGAGAAGAACTTATTTTTAGTTATCTCAAAGAAACATTTAACTACATCTTCTTTCTCTTTAAAGTATCTATAGTATGTAACTCTACTTACATTAGCTCTATTTACGATGTCTGTGATCGTAATAGAGTCGTAATCTTGTTCATCCATAAGTTCAATTAAAGCATTTACAATATTTGTTTTAGCATCGTTTTTCTTCATTTTTTTCTCCTTTTAAATATAAATCTATAACTGAATATAGTCGCACTATCAAAGTGCGACTTATATTTAAGTATTAATTTTAATTATCTATGTTCTTCCATTAACCTCGCTTTATTTTCTGGATCGTTTGTCCACTTATATTTACCTTTATAAAGGTTTGACCAGATTTCACCACCATCGCTCTTGTAAGTGAATTTATCAACTATAACCTTTTCAACATCGCCCATCAAAGTTTCTTGGTCGACATCTAAGAAAGCAAGGTACCAGTGCGCCATATTGAGCTCTTTGGTATAAGTTCCTGGATCACTCATCGATGATATGTGGTGTGTAACAGATGAATATTTAACATAATTTATGCTTTGTGTTCGGAAATCATCAAAGACAACGTTTAATGAATAGGTGTTGTCAAGAGGAGGCAAGAATCCCTTGTAGTCGGCAATGAATGCAGTACCCACGTAGAAGCCTTCTGTTTTTATGAAGTTTTCTTTTTCTCTGCTAGTAAAACCGATTGTCGCAAGGTAATCCTTGATTGTGAAGGTTGTATAGTCTTCGTTTCCGAGTGATGAATTATATTGTCTATATTCATAGAAAATCGTTTCTTGCGTTTCGTATTGCGAAGCACTATTTAATAAATAAACATAATCCTTATAATAGCCTGGGTCCTGAGCAGAGCCTCCTGGATAGTAATCGCCACCATTGTCGTGTGTATAACCGACATAGTTGTATTCACTATTTCCAACAGTGACTGGCAAGAGTCTTGTTGATAATTTGACGCCTTCTGTAATTACGATATTGCCATTATCATCGATCTCTCTATCTCTATGGACCATAATGTGTTCTTCATCGTGTCTTTTCTTGATCTCATCAAGCTTTTTCAATTCATCTTGTAGCTTTTCGTTGACGTTATTTACATATTCAACCATGGTATTAACACCATTTTCGATACCTTTAATATTAGAGTCACCTTCAGGAAGTAAACTAATTTGATAATTTGCTGCAATTTTTGATAATTCAGCTAAACCATTAACTAAGAATGCTAAGTATCCGATGAATTCAGTTCTAGGTTTAATCATCATATATTCCCAAGATTCTAATGCTCCAAATGTATCATCATATAATGTCCATAATGTGATTGAAGGAGCAGCTTGACTTGGCAACATGATCGATTGAGCTAAAAGAGTTGTCGAATACCATATATCGTTAGCTGTTAAAGTAGTAAATTTATAGTTACTGATCTTTTTAGCTAATGTTTCTTTTTGTCTATCTAATGATTCTTTAGTATCGGTACCTTCCAATTCTTTTTTAGAGATATCCGCTAAAACGATGAACGAATCAGATACTGGACCTCTAACTTCATCTAATTTTTGTAATATACCATTCATCAAGTTTTCGTTTCTAATTTGAATTGCTTGTCTTTGAATCTTTTTAATTCCTTCAGATACTGTACTTTGAAGAACTTCTAATTGGCTAGATATCTTATCTAATTTTTGTTCTTCTATAGATCTAGTATCGTATCCCATCTCTTTTAATAAGAAATTGAATCCTTGGGTAGCTAATGAAGAAATGACGGAGCTAATCATGCTTTTTCCTGACATCTTAATAGCTTCTAATAAGTAATCCATAGCTGATTCATCAGCATTGAAATTAGTTTTTTCATCGTAGAATGATGTGTTTAACGCTAATAATTTTTCCCTAGTATTATCTACATTATTAGAGCAGCTAGCTGCACCGATTAATGAAGATGATAATAACATTACTGGAATAATCTTTTTAAATTTCATAATTTATTCTCCTTTCTAAGCCTATAATTTATATGGCTTTTTCTTTTCTTGACAACATAATAACATTATTTGTTTAAAAAGAAAAGATTTATTTTACATTTTTTAATATTTTGTAAATTTAGTGTCTTTTTATAGATACAAAATATAGATTATTATCATTATAAATATAATATTTCTAAATACAGTTAAATAAAAAAATTTACTTATATGTAAATGCTTTCTCTCAATATTTTGTTTTTTCTTGTAATTTATATGTATTTTTACGAGAATAGTTAATAGTTTACGAGAATAAGTTCAATAAATTTCTTAAAGTATAATAAAGATAAATATTAATAAATTTAATTTTTATCTATCAGAAATAAAATACTGCATTTAATTTTAAATAAACAAATATATTAATATTAATAATAATACTTATTCATTACAGTTTTCATCTTTACTTTTAACTGATGTACCAGTAGTAGATGGAGTAATAAAGTTATAATTTAAAGAATAATAATATACAGTATCGTTAACTCTTCTAAAGTAATATGTAACAGATTCAGTAGAATCTCCTATTCTAAAAGCTACTTTAGATAATGTAGTACTGCTAACTTTATCTAATACTCCATTTGTTTTTCCTACATAATCTACATTCTTTAAGTTATCTTCTAAATCAGATCCTGAACCATCACTATTAGCACCGATATCGAGATATAAAATAAATGATGACATATTTTTAGTATCATCAGCACCAAACCAATAATTTCCTTTATTTAAGGGAATTTCAACATAATAAGCGCACTTTTGTATGAAACTACCATCATACATTTTTGATAAATTACATACTTCAACAGCAGATGAAGGAGTACTATCTGATGTATTATCAGAATAAGTGTAATAATAATTACCCGAATTTTCTTTAATATCAGTTATTTTTTTATATGAGGATATCGTTTTATTATCAGTAGATCTTTCTACTTTATATATAGTAGGAAGAACCGAATTACTACTCGATCCACTTTTTGATGCTGCATAGGCTCCAACAATTATTTTAATCGATCCGTTTTCTTTCAATTCAAAATTAATTCCCCCGTTAAGCATTTCAAAAGAATCGTACGTTGTAGAATTTAATAAAACACTGTCGTATTTACTTGTCGACATAGTGTTTGAACCTGGTCCAAACATTTGTAAAGAATTAAGAATAATTTGATTATTAGAAAGATAACTGCTAACTTGTCCATCAGAAAGCATTTTTGAAAAGCCCTTTTTAACATTATAATAACCGTTTTCTAAATTTCCAAAACCACAATTCTCAACTTGTTTAGTATTACTACTAGCGGCCGTTGACCAACTTTTATTATTTTGATTTTCATTATCTAAAATTCTATAAGTAACCCCAGAGGTATCTACATAAAAAAATGATATGTTTTCAGGCATAAAGTCTTCATAAATAGAGTATTTCTTATCACCAATCTCTATGTTGGTCTTTGATGTGCTCACTGATGATTGTTTATCAGAACAATAAACGGAATAGTTTATGCCGTTATTTGTTCCATTCGAAGTAAAAAATTTATTATGTAAACGAGGAGTGGCATTACCTTTCTCTAACTTACCTACAATATAACCAGTATTTGTATTTAAAGTAGGTTCAACTGTATTTTTTCCATTTGTGTAATATGTTCCAAAGTTAGAAGATGTAGAATCATCTATCGTCGCTGTATCTAAATCAATATTTAATGGTAAATAAGTAGAATTTTGTATAGCGACATATTGTCCATATTCATAACTAGAATCCCAATCAAAACCCCTATTATAATAATATAAAGAAGCATTAAAATTTTTATATTCAGTATAGCTAGAAGGTGTTGAATTTTTTGTTGTTTTACTTTTTGCAATAAAATTAATACGCTTAGCTAAAGAAGAAATATCAATGCTTCCTCCCCAGCCGTTATCATTACCCCAGCTACCGCCATCACTCCATGTATATTTACTGGTATTATAAGCTCCAACTAAAGCATAATTAGATACGTAACTATTGTCTATTCCATCAATTGAAGATATCTTTGTACTAGCCTTATTGACTTTAATTTGAGAATAGTGAACACCACAATCATATACTGTTCCATTAACGTATCCTGCAAATATACCCACTAATAATTCATCTGAATTTGTATTTATAGTGACATTATCTAAATATAACCCATTAACCTGATTGATAGCTTCTTCTTCCTTACTAAAAGAAGTAATTCTATCCATACCAGTATAGCTTCCTATAATGCCAAAAGTTCCTACAATATTTACATTCCAATTAGAAAAAATATCGCTAGTTACGATGCTAGGACGTCTTTTAAAAGTAGAATAATCATTGCTAATATTTAAATTAGTAATAGTTTTCTCGTTACCATTAAAATTACCTAAAAAAGGATATTTAGAAGTTCCTATAGGAGGTATGATATAATCATTAGGCATAGTAAAATCATCTTCTATTTCAAAATAATATTGTTTATCAATAACTCCATCATTATCACTATCTTCATTAAAATAACCTAGATCTTGTAACCAAGCTAGGTTATACATATGTACGTGATTAGCAATTATATATGGATTATCTTTACTTCCATCACCACTTTTAAAGTAATTAGCTAATCCTTTACCAAATGCATCTGTTTCAAAAGTTACCTTAAAAGAAGTGATGAACCATCCAATTGTATTGCTAGTTCCTACAATTAATAATCCGATTGTAGAAAACAATAACAAGTTAAATTGATTAATTCTTTTAAGGTTTCTTTTCATATATATATATATATATTAGCACTTTAAAATTAAGAATTTCATCTAATAAGTTATTCTTTTACTTTTAAAACACTTTGAGGAACAAATCCTACGACGGCACCATCACCTAAATGAATGCAACTATAAGGGGCACCGTTTACTTTTTGACTTGAATAAATAATATATTCATCACCTTTTCTAAATTGACGATATTCTTCTATAAATATAACTTTAGTTCCAACACTAAATTTTGATGTATTACCATTATCATTATTAACAGTATCTACTATAGATATATCATTTATATTATTAATTCTGTTATTATGATTATTCACTTCTTTAATAATATCTTTATTAGTTTTAGTTAAAGTATCTGTATCTTCCATATAATATGAAAAATAAAGGAATAATAAGCCTAAAGCTGGGCCGAAAAACAAAAATTCGATTAAGAATAAAAAAAATCGGAATGAGATAATATATTGGTAAAGTAAGAAGATACATAATTATAACAACTAATAAGTAAATAAAATCACAAACAAAGCTTATGATAAGTACCCATCCAATAATGTTAAAATATTTTTTTCATGTTGAATTTCATAATAAAAACTCTTATTTT
>CAVKZO010000053.1:0-6778 GCA_963661135.1 Lachnospiraceae bacterium
TATATATATATTAAAATTAAAGAAAAAGGAGAATTTTGTATGCCAATAATTAGTGTTATTAAATACGAAGGTAAAAACGATGTATTTGTCTATAAACATCCTACTGAAGACTTTAATGCTGGAAGTCAATTAATCGTTCATGAATCTCAAGAAGCTATCTTTATGAGAGATGGAAGAATTTTAGATCATTTTGGAGCAGGTAAATATACGTTGGATACTGAATCATTACCAATGATGAAAGGCTTCTTCAAAATGGTTCAAGAGGGTCCTTCTCAATTTCACGCTGAAGTATATTTTGTTAATTTAACTACCATAATGGGTGTTAAATGGGGAACAGATTCTAAAGTTAGAATGTTTGATCCTGCTAGTGGATTACACATCGAAATCGGTGCATTTGGAGAATTTAATATTCGTGTAGCTGATTCTGGTAAGGTTTTATTAAAATTAGTTGGAACAGAATTAGGTTTAAAAAAAGAAGATATATTAGGAAGTAGTGGTTATACAACTAGCTCTGTTTCAGGAAAATTTAAAGCTTTAGTGATGACTAAAGTTAAATCATTTTTACCTAAAGCAATAAGAGAAAATAATATCGACATTTTAGAAATTGATGAGCATTTAGACGAAATTAGTGAATATGTTAGAAAACAATTGAATTATTCTTTTGAAAGCTATGGTCTTATAATACCTGAATTTTATGTAACTAATATTGCTACACCAGATGATGATCCTAATTTTAGAAGACTTAAAACTCAACATGCAGAAAGATATTTAAAAGTTCAAGAAGAAAGGATTAGACAAGCTGAGGCTGAAGCAAGAAGAAATAGAGTCGTCGTAGAAGCAGAAACTGATGCTGAAGTCAAAATAATTGGAGTTAAAGCTGAAGAAGAAGCTGTTAGAAGAATGGCTTATGCTGAAGCTGAAAAAGAAAGAGCGCAAGGTTTAGCTCACGCTGACGCTTTAAAAGCGATGGGCGGAAATTATCAAATGGAAACTTCTAGAGTTGTTGGAAAAGCAGCTGCAGAAAACGAAAGTTCAGGAAATGTTAGCGGAATCGCTAGTGATATCGTTAAAGCTGGAGTCGGAATCGGAGTAGGAGTTAGCGTAGCTAAAAATGTAGTAAATTCAGTAAGTGACGTCACTCAAGATATTATTAATCCTACACAAAAAGATAGTAATACTGATTTAAATATTTGGATTTGCCCAGAATGCGGAACAAGTAACGATGGAAAATTCTGTAAAGAATGTGGACATAAACATGAAGAGTCTACAACTTGGATTTGCCCAGATTGTGGAAGTAAAAATGTAGGTAAATTCTGCACAAATTGTGGTAAGAAGAAGGAGCAATAATTATGAAGTGGAAAACATGCAGTAGTGGTATAAAGGCTACATTGATTATTTATTTTGTATTATTAGCGTTATTATCGATTTGTACTTTTGCAATACCTTTCAATAAAGTCGATTGGTCAATTGTTATTTTGACATATATTTGTTCAATGGTCATGATAATCGTAGAATGTAGCTTAATAATTACTCTTCTATTTAAAGAAGAAAATATGAATCAAAAAATATTAGGACTACCTATTGTATATTACGGATTGATCGTATTAATTATCCAATTAATCGCTACAATTGCTTCATATATTGTTAATGCATTTATTCAAGTCCCTCTATGGATAGCTATTATTGTTGAATGTATTTTATATGCGATTTTAGCCATTCAAATTGCAAAAGGATTTTTCTTTAAAGCAAGAAATCAAGAATATCATCAAACAATTGCCAATACTTCTTGGATGGATAATTATAGAGTAGAGATTAAAACATTATGTTTGACAAACAAAGTTGATGTATTAAAAGATAAATTGAATGATTTATATGAATCTTTAAGATGTAGCGATCCGATTACAAATTGTAAAACTGAAGGAATAGAAATAGAGATGACATCTTTGCTTGATGCATTAAAGGAAGATATTAAAAATTCAAAAATAGATGATGCAGACTCTAAAATAATCGAAATTAAGGACAAATTAATTAAAAGAAATAATTTATGTAAATTAGGAAAATAATTTACTGACGTGGAGGTTATATGGCTAGTTATAAATGTAAGATGTGTGGGGCACCTCTAGAAGTTGAAAATAGTCAAACGGTTTGTACATGCGCTTTTTGTGGGTCAAAACAAACTGTAGCAAATAGTGATGACGAAAGAAAAGAAAGTTTATTTAATAGAGCAAATTCATTAAGAAGGGATTGCGATTTTGATAAAGCTTTAATAGCTTATCAATCGATACTTTCTATTTTTCCTAATGAACCTGAAGCACATTGGGGAGTATGCTTATGTAAATATGGTATCGAATATGTTGATGACCCTGTTACAAAAAAGAAAAAACCAACTATCCATAGAGCTTCTTTTGAATCTATTTTAAAAGATATTGATTATTTAAATGTTTTAGCATACGCAGATGTTGTAGCTAAAGAAGTGTATCAAGAAGAAGCAAAAGAAATAGCAGATATTCAAAAAAATATTTTGTCGATATCTCAAAAAGAAGATCCTTTTGATATATTTATTTGCTATAAAGAAACTGATGAAAGTGGAAAAAGAACACCAGATTCAGTTTTAGCTCAAGAAATATATGATAATTTAGTAGATAAAGGATATAAAGTATTCTTTTCTAGAATCACTTTAGAAAATAAACTAGGTACAATGTATGAACCTTATATTTTTGCTGCGTTAAATAGCGCAAAAATAATGCTAGTTCTAGGGACTAAAAAAGAATATTTTGAGGCGACATGGGTTAAAAATGAATGGTCTAGATTTTTAGATTTAATGAAAACTAGACCAGATCACTACTTAATTCCTTGCTATAAAAATATGGATGCATATGAGATGCCTGAAGGATTTTTATCTTTTCAAGCTCAAAACCTTGCTAGACTTGGCTTTATGCAAGATTTACTTAGAGGTATCGATAAAATTATGGGTAAAAATATCGATGCTCCTAAGGTTGAAACAACTAATATCATTCAAGGAAATATAAATATTAATGCTTTATTAAAGAGAGCAGAAATTCTTTTGTTGGACAAAGATTATTCTTCTGCTAATGAAAAAATAGAAACAGTATTAGATAATGATCCTACTAACTTTAAAGCATATTTACTTAAATTAGTTATAGATTTAAATTTATCAAGTATTGAAGACTTAAAAACATGTGGTTTTGATTTTTCTAATAATTCTAACTATATAAAAGCATATAAATTTTCTGATGAAAAAGAAAAAAATAAGTTAGATGGGCTCATTGGTAATATTAAAAATAGCAATGTTTATAAAAATGCGATGAGTTTAAAAGAAAGTAATAGATATTTAGAAGCAAGTGAAGAATTTAAAAAACTTGGAGATTATAAAGATTCTAAAGAACAAGTTAATTTGTGTTTAGAATTAGAACATGATAAGCCTTATCAAAAAGCTTTATCTTTTAAAGAAGAGAAGTGTTACGAAGATGCAATGAAGCTTTTTGATGAATTAGGTGATTATAAAGATTCTTTAAAGCAAAAAGAAGAATGTTCATATTTAATCAAAAAGATGATATATGATACTGGTATCAATTATAAAAATAATAAGAATTATAGTTTAGCTAAAATTAAATTTAATTCTATATTAGATTTTGATGATTCTTCTTTTCAAATTGAAGAATGCAATAGATTAGAGGAAGAAGACTATAAAGAATCGATATATCAAAGATTTAAAGTTGAAGTTGATCCTAATGGTGTAATTACAGCTTCTAAGTATTCATATATTACTGTAGCATTAAAAGAATTTTCTAAGATTAATGGATATAAAGATGTCGATGAATTGATTGTTCTTTATGAAAATAAAATTAAAGAATATAAAGAAGAAAAAGAAAAAGCTAAACAAGAAGCTTTAAAATTAAGGAAAGAACATTTAAAGAAAGCTAGGAAAATTTATATAATCTCTGGAGTAAGCGCTTTAGCATTAACTGGAGCTTTGCTTTTAACATTTTTATATATCGTTCCAGAAGTTAGACAAAATAACATTTATAATGCTCTAAATAATTTAGATATAAATAACGCTGATAAATTGATTGAAGAAAATGGAAGTTATGGAAATGCTGAAAAATTAAAACAATTTTCTCAAGCAGTTAAATATTTTAAATCAGGAGGCTATGAAGCAGGAATTTATTATACTGTTAGAGCTGGTGGAACTATAAATGTTAATTACGATAATGATGGTGGAGATGGTATTACTCATAATACTTTAAAAAAGAGTAAATATATTACAAGTGAACCTTCTAAATCTGGTTATACTTTTAAAGAGTGGACTCAAGAAAGCTTTAGCGTAGATGCTAAAAATTTTAATATTAAATTAAATTTAAAAGCTGAATATAAAATTAAATCATACACAATCACATATAATCTCAATAATGGAACTAACAATATTTCTAATCCATCTACATACTCTATTGAATCTCCTACAATAACATTAAAAGATCCTTCTAGAAGTGGATATACTTTTATAGGTTGGACAAATGGCAATAATGAAATAGTTACAACTATTCCTAAAGGAAGCACTGGAAATATAGCGTTATATGCTAATTGGAGTGCAACTTTACAAGAGTTAAACGTAAATAGCAATAACGAAAGTCTAGGAACAGTAAGTATAATTAGTGGTACTGGTTATACCGATGAAACAATAACAATATCAGCATCTGCAATTGATGATAATGTTTTTAAAGGTTGGTATAAAAATAATGTATTAATATCTAGTGAATTAAATTATTCATTTAAAATGCCTAATAGTTCAGTTTCAATTACAGCAAAATTCATAACAAAAGCAGCAGAAGAAGAAGAAGAAGAAGAAGAACGTAAAATTGCCCAAGGAATCACACCTGTATTTGATAACGATAGTAAGACAGTTACTTATGGTTTATATCCTCAAGCGCATGTATCTGATACTACAATTTTAACTGAGTTAAATAAATTAACTACTACTGAGTCTAATGGATGGTATTTATATAACGACACTTATTATGCTAAATTAACTGCTAAACCATATAGTAGTGGCTATACATTCGACGATAAAACAACAATCGTATCAGGAACAACATATTGGTTTAAATGTGAACCTATCAAATGGAAAATATTAGAAACAAGTGATAATACATATACACTGTTATCTACAGTTCTATTAGATGCACATAGATACGATTCTTCAAGCAATAATTATGCAAACTCCGAAATTAGAGATTGGTTAAATGGTACATTTTTAAATAGTGCATTTAATTTGGATAGTTCTTTAATTCAAAAAACAACAGTTGATAACAGTGCATCTACAACAAATTCATCTAGTAATTCATATGCTTGTAGTAATACAAATGACAAGATATATTTATTAAGTTATAGAGATTATTTAAAGACTTCATATGGTTTTACAAGTAGTACAAGTTTAACTACAACTAGAGAGTGTAAAACTACAGATTATGCTAGAGCAAATGGAGCGCGGTACAATACTGACTCATCTTATTTATATAATGGTTGGTATTGGACGCGTTCTCCTTACTCGGGCAACTCGTACAATGCGTCGAGCGTGCACAGTGATGGTCACCTCAACCGCAGCAGCGTCGACTACTCGGGCAATTGCCTCCGCCCCAGCCTTCAAATTAAAGTCACGGAGTGAAGCGAAGTGAAATCTAGAATCAATGCCATCCCCTATCAATTTCAAGGGGATGGCTAAAATTAATAATAATATCAGGAAGAGAATATGAAACAAAGATTGGTAAAAGAAGAAAGAAGTGAATCGAAGTTAGTTGTTTTTATAAAAGTAAAACAACTAACTAAATATATAACTAGAGTAGCAGCAGGTTGTGATGTTAAATATAGATATTCGTTGTTAAATAAATTGTTAAATGAATGTTATGATATGTTGCATTTTCTTTTTGAAGCTAACGACTTAAAAGTAGATAATCCTGATAGAGTTAAATTAATTAGACAATCTATAGCTAGATTGAAAACCATCGAATTCATTACTTCTTTAGCAAGTGAAGTTAAATGCTTCACAAAGCATCAAGAAGAAGTGATTTTGATGTATAGTGGTGATTGCTATAAGTATATGGAAGGATATTTAAAATATTCTAATGATACTTTAGTGATATAGGAAATTTCTATAAGGTGTTATGTATTGTTAATTGTGTTCAAGGGTTCTCCTAACTCGAACAACTCGAACAATGCGTCGAACGTGAACAATGATGGTAACCTCAACAACAACAACGTCAACAACTCGAACAATTGCATCCGCCCCAGACTTCAATATCAAATAGAATATGTAATTTAAGTAAATAGTATTCTTGTTAAGCGTCGATTAATTAAATATTTAATTAATCAGTAGATTTGAAGGGAGAAATAAATCCTAGTTATATATTTAAACAAATATATAACAAATTATGCTATAGGTGATTATAACTTTTATATAAACATATAAAATTTATAATCTATGATCCCTATAGCTTTTATTTTTAAGGAAATAATTAATGACATATAAAGAGATATTTAGTTATAAGAATCTATTAAAAGCTCATAATAAAACTAAAAAATGTAAGCTATATAAAAAAGAAGTAATAGAATTTGAATTAAATAAAGCTTATGAAATATATAGGCTTTATAAGTCTCTGCAAAATAAAACATATAAGATATCTCCATATAATACATTTAAAATATATGAACCTAAAGAGAGGAGAGTAGATGCTACTACATATAAAGATAGAGTAGTTCAAAA
>CAVKZO010000054.1:0-6375 GCA_963661135.1 Lachnospiraceae bacterium
ATTATAAATTCAGTATATAAATAATATTTATAACATTGATAAATCTACTTTATATATCATATCTATTAATTCATCTTTTTTAATGAACATAATCATATATATTGGTAGATATATCTTACTACCTTTAACACTTATATTCTTATTAGATAATATATATTCTTTACCAGATTTAACTTCAATCGTTATAACTATGCCTTTATGTTCAGTTAAAAAAACTATTTCAGTTACAAAAGAAAATAGTGCATTAAAAAAATATTCTTTTCTAACTGATTATTTTTTTCAGCTTTTTTATTAGTTTTATCTATTTTTCCAAGATTTATAGTTATCTCCATTATCAATATAATATGCAATATTATTGCTTATTTCTGTTGTTCAATATACTTTTCTAAAAGAATTTATATGTTTTTTTATTACTTTTCCAATATATTTTTATATGTATTTAAGTACTTTTCCAAAAAAAATGATATTATTATCGAACCGATAAGTGATTTTAAATAAATTAAAATACATTATAAGAACATGGTCATATATATAGGAATACAAAGTAAATCTCCATCTTTTCTTAAATCTTTTGTATAAATTAAATACTTCTGCCCTACCTTACTTGAAAACTTCTTTGAAAAAGCATCAATAGATGCATGTGTCTTGTATCCTGATGATTTAACCTCAATAGGACAAATTTTATTCTTTTTCGAAATTAAGAAATCTATTTCATAATTATGAGTTGAACTTTCCTTAGGGAAAGAATAATAAAATAATTCTTTTCCTGATGAATAAAGCATCTGGGCAACTACATTTTCATATAAATATCCTAAATCAGTATCTAATTTATCACTTAAAAGTTTTTCATAAATAATATTTTCAGTAAAATCTTTATCCATAAATGCTAATGTAGTGAATAATCCGGTGTCACAAAGAAACATCTTATATTTAAAAATATCCTCATGTAATGACATACCTGCACTCGGATCATTAGCATGATATGCCAAGTTTATAACGAGTGAATCTTTCATACCTGAAACTATACCAAGTACTCTATCTTGCTTTTCGTTTGGTATTACACTAGATATTTGATATCTAGATGCGTTTTTAGCCAGTTCAGAAGGTATAGATTTAAACATTAATGAAGCTCTTCCTGTTTTATCAATTTTTCTAAAGTCATCTTGATATAACTCTAATATAGAGCGTTTCACCTCATCAACCTTACTAAAATTATTTGTATCAATATATTCTTTTACAACTTGAGGCATTCCACCAATAAGCATATATAGTCTAAAATCTCTCATCATCCTACGATTAACTTCATCCCCTAACGAGATCTTTTTTTCAAAAGCAGTTTTTAACATTGGAATCGTTACTTTATCACCCATTGCCCAGCGAAATTCTTCATAATCCATAGGCGTCATTTCAATTCTAGTTTCCTCACTTGGAATGACTATATTTTCAACATTCTTTTTAATAGAGAGCAAAGAGCCAGTTTCAATATAATCATATCTACCATCTTTAACTAGATGCTTTATCGCTTGTCTAGCCAATGGTTCAGTTTGAACCTCATCAAAAATGATAACTGATTTTCTATTTTCTAAATTCACATGATATATAAGTTGGAGTCTTAAAAATATATAATTTAAATCAGATAAATCCTTAAATAAATTTCGAACTTCAGATCCTGCAACTGAAAAATCAATTAGTATATAACTAGAATATTCTTTTTGTGCAAACTCTTCTGCAACTGTAGATTTACCGACACGCCTTGCACCTTTAATAAGAAGTGCGGTCTTTCCATTTGATTCGTTTTTCCATTTCAACATTTTTTGATAAATTTTACGTTCAAATATTCTTTTTTTCATATTTACCCTCCATTTAACTATAATTATATAAATTAATGCCGGTAATTTCAATTTTTAAATAAAGAACAATGCCTAAAATTTCAATTTCTTAAATAAAGAATATGGCGAAAATTTCAATTTCTTGTAATGAAATAAGGTGCAGTGTGGAGAATTACAATAAGTATGTGTTTTTACACTTAATAGTTATGTAGAATCAAGTGATTATATAAAATTAATTGTTATAAATTTACATATAGATGCATATTTATTATTATATAAAACATAACAATTAATTGTCTATTTAATCTAAATTTATTTGTATTCACTGTTAATTCTTAATACACGCATATATCCTGTAGGTCGTGATGCGATATTATTTAACTCAACACCGAGTAATGAATCCGAAAAAATATAACGAAATTAATAATCTTTCAACCAAAAATTTTGCAAGAGTAATTAAATCACTTTTTTTGCATATTAAACCTGACATTATCAGAAAAATACCTTTTTTACTTTTTGTCCGTTTTTCCAACATTTTTAAAAAAATTAAATAAACATAATTAAATATATAGGTAAAATAATTAAATCACTTTCTACTTTAAAAACATTTTGATTTTCAAAAACATAACCATATTTAAGTTTATAATTACCACTTTTATCGACTAGTTTAGGAATTGCCCTAAAATTATATTGATCATTGCCAAATTTTATCTCGATAGGTAATATAGAAAGAGAATTATAATCGTTAATTAAAAAATCAACTTCCCCTACTTTTTTACTATCAAAATAATATAAATCATATCCATGAGCAACTAATTCCATAGCACATGCAGTTTCATAAACACTTCCTAAATTAATATTTTCATCTTTATTTAAAATAGCATTAATATTATTTTTATATAATATATTTGATAATATACCTACATCATTATAGTAAAGTTTGATTAAATTTTTACTAGTTGATTCCATTATAGGGAATTTAGGATTAGATACTGCTTTTACTCCTATTGATACGCCAGAACAAATTAAATATTCTTTAAATTTATGTAACATTACTTTATGAATTGAATCTTCAACTTTTATCTTGTTATTAAAATAATCTCTTAAATAATCAATTACATTACCACCTACGTTCATAGTTAGTAAAGCTCTTCAAAATCAAGAGGATACATTTTAACTTCTTCAATGCTGCCCATAGGTATAAATTGATGTTTTAATGCGATTCCTAATAAGGAACCACTAGCGATATATCTATATCTATTATCTTGTTTTAAAGGTTTCAATAATGACAATAATTGAGGATATACTTGTATTTCATCTATAAAAATAATTGTATCAGAGATATCGTTCATTATATTTCCATAAATAGAACTTACAGTTAAATAGAAATCTTTAGCGGTTTTAACATTTAAAAATATTCGATCTATATCAAAGTCTTCTTGCATATTAATTTCTATATAGTTACTAAAATATTGCTTTGTTGTTTCTCTTATAATATACGTCTTTCCAATTTGTCTAGCTCCAGTAATGATCAATATATTTTCATCCTCATTTCTATAGTATTCCATTAATCTTTTTCTATTTTTCTATAAAACATAATTTATCCTCTAGTTATTTTCTAAACAAATTATATATTGTTTTTAAGACTTTTCTAAAATTATTTAATTCTATTTAAGGACTTTTCCCTAAAAATATATTCTAATGAAGTAAGCTGATAAAAGAGTTACAATAAACATGAATATTTGAACTGAGTAACTAATATGGCTTTGCAATCAATAACAAATAAATCACATTTAAACATTTTATTTAATATTAAATAGTTATTTTTTTGCTAAATATTTTTGATTTCTAGATTTTGAAGGAGCTGTTTGTATAATTAAACCTTTCTTGAGTAACGGTTTCATAATTTCCGACATAAAATGTCCTCTACTCGAATAACCAATATATTGTTGAATTTCTTCCCTACTTCTTGCTACATCAGTGCAATATTCTAGTATTAAATTATCATATTTGCTTCCTGGTTTTTCTACATCAATTTTATCTGCCAATATATCATATAAAGTAATGACAAAAAAATCATCATTTGTTTCAATTTTAGGCTCTTTAAAATTTTCATAGCTTTCGACAATCTTTTTTATTCCGCTACCGCTTTTTTCCATAAGACCTATACTTTGAAAACAATTACAAATAATTTTATTTCTTCTAATTGAAGGTATATGTTTTAAATCGTATTCTGAAGCTTTCTTATCTAGAAGCCACGAACCTGGAGAAGTAATTTCTAATCTATCTTTATATATATCAACATCTATTTGTGTACCTTCTATCGAATAGTCTCTATGTGCAATAGCATTAACTACTGCTTCTCTAATTGCAATTTCAGGATATGATAATGTATCAAGTCTACTACCATTATTCATTTTTACAAATCCACTTCGAGAATTTCTAGATATAAATTTAATTGTTTCATCAAAAATATAAGATAATGAGCCCTTAAACTCTTTGATATCCAAAGATTCATTTACTCCTTTATCATATCCATTCCAAAGACGACAAACTAATAAAGTATCATCATTATTATAATCATCTGAAAACATATTTAACCCTTGTGTAATTCTACCATCCTTATAAACAACTTCATTGCTCATAAGAAGTTCAATTGTAGGTTCTTTCTCATCTAATCTATATTTTTTGGCCAAACTATTAAATTTTATAAATCTATTTTTTTGATATTGTTCATTCAAAATTTGATTATCTACTCCAAGTTTTCTTTTTCCCATTTTTAGAATTTTTGATATCGATGCTGGCACCGAAGATCCGTTTTCTCTAATATAAACTTTTTCATTGTAATCACCAATTTTAAATATGACAATTTCATTTATATATTCTACTTTGATTCCTAAGACAAAAAGGGATTTATCAATTTCAAAAATTTCAAATTCAACATCAACATGAGGATATATATATCTATCAATAGTTCTTAGCACTAAAATTTTAGTATTGTCAATTTCTTTTTTATTAAGACCAATCGCTACTCCATCATTATTAACACCAACAAAAATAATACCACCAATACAATTAGAAAATGCAACAATAGTTTTTGCCCACTTTTCAATCTTATCAATATCTGTTTCTAATTTTAATTTATATTCACATTCATTATTCTCGAATTCTAATTTATCTAATATTTCAACTAAATATTTCATGTATTCCCACCTCTTGTATTATAATTTTATATCATGTTCCCTTACTAGTCAATATCATGTTCCCATTATGTTCCGTCATGTTCCCATCATGTTTTACATTATATTCAGTCTAGGGACACATAAAATATAGTCTCAGTCTAAAATATCATATTTTTTTTAACTCTTATATCAATAAATTCATTATTTTTTAATGCGTCCATAAATTGTTTATATAAAAATAAAAAAAGAAACAAAATTTAACCCTAATTCTTTATTCGCTATAAATTCGCATCTAATCATTTTAGTAAGAAATCATTCTTTTAAAGCCGTACAATAACTAAAGTTCCGGCTTCATACTCTTTAATTATTTTTGAATATATCCGTTAATATTGATTGTAATTCTAATCATTTCCTCTTTTAATTATTATCACTCTTTTAAAATAATAATTTTATAATTTATTAATCGTATTTGTAACACAAATATTAAACACCAATTTTAATATCCAATTATTAACTTTACTTATAGATATTTTAATCGATATTAGAAGATTCTTTTTCTTTTTTAGCTTCTTCTAATTGCCTTTTAAGCTCTTCTATCTCTTTATCTTTTTTATTAGTTTCTTCTATAGTTATAGCTTCTTTTTTCTTTCTTTTATTTTCGCTTATTAAATATATGATTTTAGCTATTTCAAAGATACATATAGCACTAGAAGGAAGAATAACTAACACCAATGTACCAACCTTACTAGACATAAAGAAATAAATCTTTCCTAAAGGTAATGATACAAAACTAACTTTACCTAATATCTCTCCAGTTCTTCCATCACTATATAAAGTTTGAGTTTCACTACTTCCTTCTACAGCATCACCTTTAAGAATATATTTATATACTCCACTACTATCTTTAATAGGATTTTCGATAATTCTATGAGTGATAGTAGCATTATTTAAAGATACGTAATTAAATGTTAATACATCACCTTTTTTTAAACTAGAATAGAATTCATCTTCTTTTCCTTCTTTAACTAAATCTATTTTAATTAAAGATTTAACATGAATCGTTTTAATATCATATTCATCTTGATTTTCTCCATCCATCGATGCTGATATAACAACTAAATATTGGTTATCTCCGATCTTTCCGTTAGTAATTCTAGAAGTTACTGATATTCCTGCTAAAACTAAAAAGAAAGCTAAAACAACATAAAAAATAACATTACCAGTTATTTTTAATGCTCTTTTAGATTTCTTGATATCTTTTGTTTCTTCTTTATTTTCCATTTCTTATATATGATTTTAATCGATATTTCATATTAAATAAATACATAAATGTGGCAGTAATTAAATACTGCCACATTTTATAC
>CAVKZO010000055.1:0-6167 GCA_963661135.1 Lachnospiraceae bacterium
CAACAGGTTACTTATATTATACTTTCTCAGACTAAAGTCATGTTTTTAATTAAAAACTGAATTAACTTTAAGAATTAACATTTTAAAATTTTAAATTTAATTTAACTAATATTTTACCTTCTTATATGGTAAAATATTTTTTATGGAAAGTAAGAAAAATTTAACTAGAGTTGAGCTATATAAAGATTATAGACATGAAATAGAACATGTTCTTTTTAAAGGTGAAAAAGAGAACAAAGTTGAACAAGTGGAAGCTAAAAATGAAATTCATGCTAAACAAAATAAAAATGAATTTGTTGAATTTTTCAAAAAATATAAGTTACAAAAGAAAAAAAGCGTCATAATTTATGTCGCAATTTCTGTTGTTATCAGTTTATTATTGATCGGATTGATCGTTTATTTAGGGATTAAATATTTATGAAACACATTTCAATTGCAATCGATGGACCTAGCGCAAGCGGAAAGTCTACTATAGCTAAATTATTAGCAAAAAAATTAAATTTTATTTATGTCGATACAGGTGCTACATATAGAGCATACACTTTAGCGTGCTTAAAACAAGGTATCAATTGTGAAGATGAAAAGGCTGCTGAAACTTTAATTAATAAAATTAAGATAGGATTTGATAGCAATAATCATGTAACTTTAAATGGTATTGATGTTGAAAATGAAATTAGAGGAAATGAAGTAGCAGATAATGTTAGCTACATTGCAAGTTATAAAAATGTGAGATTATTTTTAGTTGAATGCCAAAGAGAATTTGCTAAAGATAATAATGTTATTATGGATGGAAGAGATATTGGAACTTACGTTTTAAAAGACGCTACATTTAAGTTTTATCAAGTCGCTAATGTCGAAGAAAGAGCTAAAAGAAGATATAAAGAAAATTTAGAAAAAGGTATTCAATCAACTTATGAAGATTGTTTAAATAATTTAAATAAGAGAGATTATATCGATTCTCACCGTTCTTTTTGTCCTCTTAAACCAGCCGAAGATAGTATTGAAATCAACACGACTAATTTATCGATTGAAGAAGTTTTAGATTTAATTCTTTTAATTATGAAAGAAAAAGGTTTTAAATATGAGTTCTAATTATTCTTTACTTGCTATAGTCGGTTCTCCTAGTGTAGGGAAATCGACGATATTTAATAGAATCATCGGTGAAAAGAAATCTATTATCGAAGAAGTTAGAGGTGTTACTAGGGATAGAATTTATGGCGATGCTGAGTGGCTTGGAAGACATTTTAAATGTGTAGATACTGGTGGAATTGAATTAGCTGATGCTCCTTTTCAAGATATGATTAGAATGCAAGCTGAAATCGCAATCAATGAAGCTAATGTTATTTTGTTTGTAGTCGACGGTAAAATTGGCTTAACAGATGATGATAAGCTTGTTGCTAGGATGCTTTATAAATCTAAAAAACCTGTTATTTTAGCAGTTAATAAAATAGATAATAAAGAATCAATCAACAATATTTATGAATTCTATAGTTTAGGGCTAGGTGATCCTATCGCTACTAGTGGAGTTCATGGAATCGGTATTGGTGATATTTTAGATAAAGTAATTAGTTATATTAATACTGAAGAAAATAAGGAAGAATATAATGGTATATGTTTTTCTTTAATTGGTAGGCCAAATGTTGGTAAATCTAGCATGTATAATTGTTTAGTTAATGAAAATAGAAGCATCGTTTCTCCTATTGAAGGAACGACTCGTGATGCTATAGATACTCATATTATTAAAGATGGTCAAGATTATTATATTATCGATACTGCTGGACTTAAAAAACGTGGAAAAATATATGAATCAATTGATAAATATGCTGCGTTAAGAAGTTTAAGGGCTATTGAAAAAAGCGATGTTGTCTTACTTTTATTAGATATTAATGAAGGAATTAAAGAGCAAGATAAACACGTCGTAGGTTACGCTATCGAAGAGAAAAAAGCGATTATAATCGTATGTAATAAGTATGATTTGATTAAAAAAGATAACGATACGATGAATAATTTTATTAAACAAATTAGAAAAGAATTCAAATTTTTAGATTACGCTCCAATAATATTTACTAGTGCAGTTACAAAATTAAGAGTAAATGATATATTTAATTTGATTAATAAAGTTTATGAATCATATACTTACGAAATAAAAACTAGCGTTTTAAATAAGATTATCGAAGAAGCTCAAGCGATGAATGAATCCCCAGATTTTAATGGTGGAAGAGTTAAAATATATTACGCTCAACAAGTTTCTACTAAACCATTAACGATCGCTTTATTTGTTAACGATCCAAATTATATGCACTTTTCTTATTTAAGATATATTGAAAATAAAATAAGAGATTCTTTTGAATTGATCGGATCTCCTATAGTTCTTTTGCTAAGAAAAAGAAAATGAGAATAGCAGTTTTAGGAAGTGGAGCCTGGGCTTTAGCTTTAAGTGATGTTTTAGCAAATAACGGAAATGAAGTCATTGTCTATACTAGAAAAAAAGAGACTGAAGAAGAGATAAATTTTTTTCATACAAATAAAAAATATTTAGGTGAATTAAAGATTAATAAAACTATTTTTGCTTCTACAAATTTAAAAGAAATTGTAGAAAATAACGACACATTTTTAGTTTGTATACCTTCGGTTGGAGTTGAATCTTTATTAGAAGAAATTAAAAAATATATAGTAAAACCTATTAATTTTATAAATGCTACAAAAGGATTAGAACCTAAAAGCAAAGAGACTATTCAAACGATAATTAATAGAGTAATCGATAAAAAATATATAAAATCTTTAGTTTCTATTTTAGGGCCAGGATTTGCTAAAGAAGTCATTGAAAGAAATTTAACTTGCGTATGTAGTGTTTCAACTTCTTTAAATGATGCAACTAATGTTCAAAAATTATTTTCTAATGATTATTTTAGAGTTTATACATGTTTAGATGTTAAAGGTGCTGAACTTTATTCTTCGATGAAAAATGCTATAGCTATAGCTAGTGGAATCGTAAGTGGTCTTGGCTATAAAGAAAATAGTAAAGCTTGTTTAATTACTAGAGGCTTAAAAGAAATGAAGATTTTAGGAAGTGCTTATGGGGCTAAAGATTCTACATTTTATGGCCTTACCGGAATGGGAGATTTAATATTGACTTGTTCAAGTTTTACTTCAAGAAACTTTAAAGCAGGATATAAAATTGGAAGTGATGATAGCAGTTCTGAATTTTTAAAAACAAATAAAGAAACAGTAGAAGGTTTAGCGACAATTTTAACTTTAAAAGAGATGATGAAAGAAAAGAATTTAGATTTACCGATCATCAACGCTTTATATGAAGTAATTTATAATGATAAAAAACCATCTTTAGTTATTAAAGAATTGATGAAAAGACCTTTAAAATATGAGGATTAGTCGATATATTAAATGTTTTTATATAAACTATTTTGTTGAATTAAGTTTATTAATAAGTTATATTAATCATATAAAAGGAGAAAAATATGAATAAATTAGATCTTGTTAATGCAGTATCTGAAGCTTGTAATTTAAGTAAAAAAGATGCTGATAGTGCAGTAAGTGCAATCGTTAGTGAAATTTCAAAAGCTTTAGAGAATGGCGAAGAAGTTAAATTATCAGGTTTTGGTACATTCTTAGTAAAAGAAAGAAAAGAAAGAGTTGGAACTGTTCCTGGAACAAATGAAAAAATAACAATTCCTGCAACTAAAACTGTTGGATTTAAACCTTCAAAAACTTTAAAAGATTCTGTTAAATAATAGCCGAATTTAAACCTAGCAATCGCTGGGTTTTATTTTTGTGTTGAACATTTATCTTATTTTTGGTATTATTTTTAAGCGCTAGAAAGGTGGTAAGAATATGTCAAAAGTAGTATTAAGAGAAAACGAAACTTTAGATGAAGCACTTCGTAGATTTAAAAGACAAGTTAACAAAGCTGGTACCATCCAAGAATGTCGTAAAAGAGAATTCTATTTAAAGAAAAATTTAAAGAGAAAGATCAAAAGCGAAAACGCAAGAAAAAAATATAGATAACTTGTAAAAAAAAGACTCAATATAATTGAGTCTTTTTATTTTATTTATAAGAACCAAATATAAGATATAGCAGGTATTAATATATAGATAATTATCGAACAAGTTAGTAAGAAGTAGAACAATATTCTCATCGTAACATTAGAATACGCAATGAGTTTAGTGTTGTTAAGTTTTGTATATCTTTTAGCTTTTATCGATTCAAATCCGATAATTAAAACCATCATCAAAGTAAATATATTAATAAATGTTAATAAAGAGAATGTATTAGCATTTCCTACAGTTGATAATCCTAATAAAATTGCAGATATCGCACTGAAAAATCCAGTTCCGATCATCGACATGCTATCATCTTTATTAAATGATTGATTATAGAATGCTAAAGTTAACCAAATAGCGATAGCGATAATATTTAAAAATGAATTTAAATATATTGATATACCATGCTTATTTGCTCTAGTTATTATTTCTATTTGAGTTTTTATAGTTTGAGTGTAACTAGATGTAGCATCATCAAAACCATTATCAATATAATAATTAATTTTAATATTAAAGTTTTTAATGCCATTAGTTTCTTTAATTAATCGATATCCATCACTTAAAGAGAAATATGTGGAATATCCACTTATAGTCGTATCAGGTATATATCTAATATAATTAGAGGATCTTGTTGGTTGGATATAAGTTTTAAATTGAGCAGAATCTAAAGGATATCGAGGTGAATCAAATATTTTGTTTATAGTAGTTTCAAAATGTAATTTTTGGGTGTAACGATAGCTTTGAGTTTTATCATCAAAATATGCTGTACCTTTATCTTGATACTCTAATGTATCTGGACTTATTTTACCGTTTCCTATTCTAAATTCATCATTTTTAGAAGGGTAGATATTACTAGATTTTTCTCCTGGAAATGCATTTTCTTCCTCTAAATATAATGTAGAGACGCTGATTGGCTTATTTAATGAACTCATATGTGTAGAAGGTAAGAAATTAAATTGATAGATGTCTGGAATATTATCTTTATATTCTAGATATCCAGTTTTAGTGCTATCGAAACAAAAATTATCAGCTAATAAATCTTCATTAGTATAGAAGTTATCTTTATTAAAAGTCTCACCTTTACTTTTATAATAATACATATTGTAATATTCTTTTTGATCGAAATCGAAAGTCAAAGACATAGTCGAATTAAAAGTAGAATTGCTAGAAGATATATTTTGAATCGATTCAAGTGTTGCACCTACTTTAACATTAGCGTAGTGCGTTTCATTTTCTTCATCATATTTTAATAATTTTTCTTCAATTTCTTTTTGACTGCTTGAAAGTTCATCTCCTTCTTTATAAGTCTCTAAAGTAGAGACGATATTAGTAGAAGATAAAATTAAAGAATATAAAACAATAAATAAAAATGGGATGATGATAACTGCTAATTCAATAAACATCCTTCTCTTTAATTTATTATCTAGAATTTTATAATTCTTTTTAATTACATTTTTATTTTTATTTTTTTCTATATCGTTAATGTAATTTCCTAGATGAGATTTTACGATTGGTTCATCGACTGATAAAAACTCATCGTGAGGTAATTCGATAGAATCATCTAACAATATATTTTCGCTTAAGTAAAATATTTCACATATTTTCTTTGTTATTTTTTCATCTTTTTCTTTTGAATTTAAATAATTTAAATATTCTTCTTCATCAATATCGATACACTTAGCTAAGTTGATATGATATTTATCGATCAAGTAATTATTTAAGTGTTCAATTTTATCCTTAAAATTTGCCATAATTTTATATCCTTTTATATTATTTTAATTATCTTAAAACTACTATTCAATGTATAATATTTAATATAAAAAACAAATTTTATAAATAAAAGGACGAAATAACTAAGAAAGTTAAAATAAGTGTAAATTCTTAAAGTAAAATCAGTATTTTAAAATATACTGATTTTTTCATACTTATTTCAGTTTTTAAACTTAAAAACGGAATTTAAATTGAGAATTTTAGTATAAAAGTTAATTTTTGCGCATACTAAAAATACATAGTAAATTCAGTTTCTTAAACTAATTTCCGGTCATCCTGTTGGCATTTTTAATAATTCTAATTAGTTATAAATTGAATAATTTATTATATATTTCTTC
>CAVKZO010000056.1:0-6020 GCA_963661135.1 Lachnospiraceae bacterium
CAGACTAAAGTCATGTTTTTAATTAAAAACTGAATTAACTTTAAGAATTAACAAATGTATTAAAGTTTGAAATTTTATATTTTAAATAAATATTAATGATAGTATAATACTAAACAATGGAGGGTATGAATTATGGCAAAAAAATTCTTTAGTTTACCAAAATGGTTACAAATCGTTTTATTAATTATCCCATTTGTTGGATGGATTTGTGAACTTATCGTTAGATGGAGTGCAGTATTTGAAAAGAAGACAGTTTTAAATCTCGTAGCAGCAATTCTTTATACATTTGTTGGATGGGGTTGGGTTTTAGAAGTTGTCGATGTCATTTGCATTTTATTAGTCGATCACTTATTCCTTACAAAGGCTTAATAATAAGACCACTTGATAGTGGCCTTTTTTTATAACTAATTTTTAGGAGATAGAATATGTTACATGTAGTAGATCATCCATTAATAAAGATGAAATTAAATAAGATGAGAGATGAAAATACAAATTCTAAAGATTTTAGAACTTTGTTAGACGAAATCTCTTCTTTAATGACATTTGAAGTTTTTAAAGATATTGAACTTGAAGCTTCAGGAAGAAAGATTAAAACTCCTACGGGATGTGAAATCGATAAATTGAAATTAAAAAATAATATTGTTATCGTACCAATTTTAAGAGCTGGTATCGGTATGAGTAATGGTGTTGTTAACATGTTACCTACAGCAAAAATAGGTCATATTGGTTTATATAGAGATGAAAAAACTTTAAAACCAGTTGAATATTTTTGCAAGATGCCTAATGTTGAAAATCCACTTGTATTAGTTTGTGATCCAATGTTAGCGACTGGCGGTAGTGCAATTGATGCAATTACAATGCTTAAAAAAAGAGGCTTTAAAAATATTAGATTATTATGTTTAGTTGGAGCTCCTGAAGGTGTTGAAGCATTAGAAAAAGCACACAGTGATGTCGATTTATATTTAGCATCACTAGATGAAAAACTTAATGAAAATGGATATATTCTTCCTGGTTTAGGTGATGCTGGTGATAGAATATTTGGTACTTTATAAAATACCTACCCTTTTATAGATTTCATCGACATTTTTATGATAGAAATCTAAATTTTTAAATTTCGCAATATCATTAATAGAGAATAAAGAAGATATTTCTTTATTCTTTTTTATTAATTTAAAAAAGTCTTGATTTGTTTCGTAAGCTTCATTAGTAATTGGTTGAATTAAATCATATGCAGATTCTCTACTATATCCTTTATTAATTAATTCAGTTAATATTCTTTGGGAATAGATAATGTTGTTTGTTAATGATATGTTTTTAATCATATTTTCTGGATATACAATCAAAGTATCTATTATATTAGTCATTCTTTTAAGCATATAATCTAACAATGTAATTGCATCATTTAATGCAACTCTTTCCACACTAGAATGAGATATATCTCTTTCGTGATACAATGCCATATCTTCAAAAATTGGAATCATATATCCTCTCATCATACGTGCGCATCCACAAATGTTTTCGCTTCCAATTGGATTATGCTTATGAGGCATTGCGGAACTTCCTTTTTGATTTTTACTAAAATATTCGCTTACTTCATGAATTTCTGTTCTTTGCAAATTTCTAATTTCTGTAGCTATTTTTTCTAATAATCCTGAAATTAAATTTAAACAAGAAATATAATATGCGTGTCTATCTCTTTGAAGAACTTGAGTTGAAATATTAACGTTATTCAAATTCAATTTATTTAAAATGTAATCTTGAGCTTCTAAAGGGAGATATACGCTTGTTCCAACAGCCCCACTAATTTTTCCGACTTCAATTTCTTTTCTAGCGTGATTAAATCTATCAATATCTCGATTTAATTCATCAAAATATAAAGCCCATTTTAAACCGAAGAAAGTGATGTCAGCATGAATACCATGAGTTCTTCCAATACAAGGAGTATCTTTATATTGAATAGCTTTCTTCTTTAAAGTTTCTTTTAAAATTGTAAGCTTTTCATATATTTTTTCATTAGCTTCTTTAAAAATTAACCCATTTGCTGTATCGACAACATCAGTAGAAGTTAATCCGTAATGAATCCATTTTTTTTCGTTACCTAAATAAGAAGAAACATTTCTAGTAAACGCAATGACATCATGTTTTGTTTCTTTTTCGATTTCTTCGATTCCTTTAAGATCAAAAGATGCATTATTTATTATATTTTTATAATCTTCATCATTAACCTTACCTATAGAATGTAAGTATGAAACAAGGGCTAATTCTACATCTAAATATTTTTGAAATTTATTGTTTAAAGAGAAAATCTCTTTCATTTCTTTAGTTTGATAACGATTAATCATTGAATATATCCTCTTTGATGATTGTTTCTTCTCTTTTTGGACCTACTGAAATAAATGCAATTTTTGTATTAGTATATTCTTCAATAAATTTGATATATTTTTTGCAATTAGTTGGTAAATCATTATAATTTTTAATTTTTGTAATGTCTTCTGTCCAAGGTTCAAATTCTTTATAAATAGGTTTACATCTATTAACTTCATTAATTGTAGATGGAATATAATCTATTATTTTTCCATCTAATTCGTAATTTACGCATATTTTTAAAGGAGCAATACCGGTTAAAACATCAAGCAACATCAATGCGATATAATTAGTGCCACTTATTCTAATTGAATTTTTAACAACAACTAAATCCAAGTAGCCGATTCTTCTAGGTCTTTTTGTTACTGTTCCAAATTCATGACCAATTTCTCTAATTTTATCTCCAATTTCGTTATTTAATTCACTGACAAAAGGTCCTGCTCCAACTCTAGTAGTGTAAGCTTTCATGATTCCTACTATTTTATTAATTGATTTAGGAGGGATTGATGCATTTATTGATACGCTATTAGCTAAAGGAGAAGAAGAAGTGACGAAAGGATATGTACCATTATCAATACATAACATCGCTCCTTGAGCACCTTCAAATAATATTTTCTTATTTTGATCGATTGAATCTAATAAAAATCTTGATGTATCGATTATGTGAGGTTTTAATTCTTCGCCTATTTTTGAATAGATATTATATAATTCTTCAACTGAATATGTTTTTTTACCTAACATCTCTAATTCTTTATTTTTTATTGGTAAAACATTATTTAATCTTTCTTTTAAATAATCTAACTCTAATAAATCTCCAACTCTAATTCCTAATCTAGCTGCTTTATCCATGTAGCAAGGTCCGATACCTTTTTTAGTTGTTCCAATCTTGTTATTAGATAATAATTCTTCATAAGCTCCATCTAAATCGATATGGTATGGCATGATTATATGAGCTCTATTAGATATATAAAGATTATAATTAATAATACCTTGAGATTTTAAAACATTTAATTCTTCTAACATTGAAGTTAGATTAACAACGCAACCATTAGCGATTACATTGATAATATTGGAAGATATTATTCCACTTGGAAGTGATTTTAAAGCGTATCTAATGTTATTTACAACCAAAGAATGACCAGCGTTATTTCCTCCTTGATGTCTAACTACAATATCCATATGTTGAGCGAGATAATCAGTTATTTTACCTTTGCCTTCATCTCCCCATTGTAAACCTTCAACTACAAAAACCATATTATTTACCTTCTCTTTTCAATATTGTTTGAGCAACATATACTCCACAAGCTCCTGCTTGAGCTAATCCTCTTGTAATACCTGCTCCATCTCCTCCTACAAATAAATTATTTATTTCTTTAACTTCTAATTCATCATTGATTTCAGGATGAGCACTAAAATATTTTGCTTCTACACCATAAAGTAAAGTGTGTTCAGTTGCAATTCCTGGAGTGATGGTATCTAAAACTTGTATCATTTCCATGATTGATTTCATTGTTTTATATGGTAAACATAATGCTAAATCACCAGGGACTGCTTCTTTAAGAGTTGGTTTAATAAATGATTCATTAATCCTTTTTTTTGTTGATCTTCTACCTTGAAGAATATCTCCATATCTTTGAACAATGACGGATCCACATGCTAATTGATTAGCTAATGAAGAGACTTTTAAAGCATATTCATTAGGTTTATTAAATGGTTCTTCGAAGTGGTGGGATACTAAAAGAGCAAAATTTGTGTTTTGACTTCCTAACTTTGAATCACTATATGAGTGACCATTAACATTAATTACTCCTTCATAGTTTTCTACAACTACATGTCCGCTTGGATTTGAACAGAATGTTCTAACGGTAGTTCCAACACTTGTTCTATAAATAAATTTACCTTCGTAAAGATTTTTATTAATTTCATCCATAATTAAATTTGAAGTTTCAACTCTAACTCCAATATCAACTTGGTTTTGAGTCATCTTAATTTTTCTTTTTTCTAAAATATCATTTAACCATTTAGAACCTTCTCTTCCGACAGCTAAAAATACGTATTTTGAATTAATAACTTGATCATCAGATAATTTAACACCCTTAACTTCTTTATTTTCTACAACGATATCTGTTACTTCTTTTTCAAAAATCATTGTAATTTTATCTTTTAAGAATGTAAAAATTCTTTCTAAAATCTTTAAATTTTCTTCGGTTCCTAAATGTCTTACTTTACTTCTTAGTAATTTAACACCTACTGAAATTGCTCTTCTTTCAATTTCTTTAACTTTAGGAGTATCGGGATTAGTAATTATATTAGTAGCGCCAAATTTAAGATTGATTTCATCAACATAATTGATTAATTCTAATAATTTATCATCACCAATATAATCTTGAAGCCAGCCACCAAATTCACTAGTGATATTAAATTTACCATCGCTATATGCTCCAGATCCTCCAAAACCATTAGTGATAGAACAAGCAGGATAACATTCTCTTATTCCGTCTTTATTTTGTGGGCATTTTTCAATTTTATGTTGCATGACAGGACATCTTCTTTTATAGATATCTAAACCTCTATCAATTAAGCATATTTTAAGTTGTGGGTTTTTAATAGCTAATTCGTACGCACTAAAATAACCTGCTGGACCTGCTCCAACAATAATAATGTCATAATTCATTTTATAAGTCTCCTAATGTATTCACAAATTAATACTAGTGATTTAAATTAAAAAATCAATAGGTATTAATAATTTTTAATAAAAATATAATTTAAATAAATCCACAAACTTAATGTTTTACTTTATAATATTTATAAGCAGGAATGGCGAAATTGGTAGACGCTTTAGTTTCAGAAGCTAATGGAGCAATCCGTATGAGTTCAAATCTCTTTTCCTGCACCAAGGGTTTTTAGTTTAATGGTAGAATAAAGGTTTCCGAAGCCTAAGGTAGAGGTTCGATTCCTCTAGAGCCCGCCAAAATTAAATTTAATTTTTTATGTTAATAATCTTAAAAATACATTGTTAAATATTAACTATCATATATAATAAGAAAAAGGAGAAAAATATGAAGAATATATTGTGCAGTATAATTTTAGGTTTAACTTTGTGCTCGTTTGTAGGGCAAAAAAATAACGATCAATTTAAAGTTAATAATTTAACATCAAATGCTCTATCAATTGCAACTGATGGAAATTATAAAAATGTTGAATATGATTCTGTTTATGACCTATCAAGTGACTTTAAAATTCATTATAGTTCTAATTACATAAATAGTGAAAAAATATCTGAAATTGTAGATTATTTGATTTATACTAAGAACTCATTCGCTAGTCTTGGTTTTAAATATAATTTAAATGTAGAAAAAAATAATAAAATTGAAGTTTATTTGAATCCTTTTTCAAGAAGCGATTCCGTTGTTGGAGAAACATATGCAAACAGATATTATTTTACAAATAAATCTTATAATTCTTTTATTTTTTATGGTTATAACGAATTAAATGATGGTTTAAAAGAAACAATTGTTCATGAGTATTTTCACTCAATTGAGAATAATTATAATACATTAACTAATAATGATTTGCTTTGGTTGAAAGAAGCACTTGCTGTATGGGCTACATTCAAGATAATAGATTTTCCTGTTAGCTCAATTTCCTTTTTAGAA
>CAVKZO010000057.1:0-5872 GCA_963661135.1 Lachnospiraceae bacterium
CTATAACATAGTAATATACTCCATCACTATTTCTTTTGAAATAATATGTATAAGTATTATCTAAACCAGAACTAATAGTAAAAGATACATTAGATTTAGTATATGAAGAATCATCCATTTTTATTATTGAATTACTAGAATCTGTAGTAACGTAATCTATATTAGTTAATGCTGTACGAGTATCAGTATCTGACGATCCGTCAGTTCCAACATCAATATAAACAATATAAGGATTTGTTCCGGTTGGATATTTCGTTATAAAAAATTCATAACCTGCATCAATATCTTCTTGAGTCACCTTAATTCCGTAATAACATGGTTTGCCATCACCATAAATAACGGCACCACACATATCATTAGTAAAATCCGATTCTTGTCTATATTTAAGATTTGTAAAACCAGTCGAATAATTTTTAGGAGTAGTTCTTTTTAATCTAATAATAGCTATAACTGCATTAGAAGTCCCTGAATTAACAGCAACAAATTCAAAAGTTCCAGGGGTAACTGGTGCAACCCAAATTCCTCTTGCTGGTATAAATAAATCACCTGTCCAAGAACCAACATTTCCGTTTTTAACAACTAAATAATTATCTTTACTTGTAGGAAAGTCTGTATAATTAGCACCATCACCAAAATATGTTCCTGATAATGTTATCGCATGATCACCGTTTCTACCTCCAGAACCATCATCGCTATTTAAATGTTCCTTAATTTTATTAATATGATTCGTAAGTTCATCAGTCGGATTATAAAAAGGATTAATACTAGTATTACCAGCAGCTCTCATATCATCAAAATTTAATGTAGAAGAACTATATTGTGACTTATATGCCTTAACTTCTCCTCCTGAATAATATCCTATATTAGTTAAAGAAGATGATGCACTTAAAGTTGTTGCATAACTAGCAGTAATACTGGTATTACTAGAAGTAAGAGTTTTTGTTCCAGAACCAGTAATAATATCGCTATCATTATCAAACTTTATTGGTACAGCATATCCTTTAGGAAAGACCATAGTTGTTCCGTCCATAAAAGAACTATTTGTACTCAATTTATCATATAATGATTTAATATCAATACTAGTACCATATCCAGTATCTCCATCACCTTCTTGATCTTCCCGTTTGTAATCAGTGCTATTATATGCTCCTAAAAGAGTATATTTACTTACATTACTACCACTATATTTAGATAAAGTAGAATCAGTAATATAACTAGTTCCACTTTTAACTTTAACATTGCTAGAATGAACACCACAATTAGAGATAACTCCATTAGCGTATCCAGCAAAAATACCTACTAACAAATTAGAACTATCAGTTAAAATAGATACATTTTCTAAATAGAAATTAGAAACACTATTAATGCTAGATGTATAGCTTAATGTAGTATTATATTGTCCAATTATTCCAAATGTACCAACAATATTCATCTGATTATAATTTGAAGATGTAACGCTACTAGGATGTCTACTAGTTTTTAAATCATCATAGCTATTAGATACAGTTAAATTGTTGATGATATAATTTTGACCATTAAAATTTCCTACAAAAGGATATTCTTCAGTTCCTACAGGAGGAAGAACAAATCCATTCATATTGATATCGTTTTTAAGTTTAAAATATTTTTGGTCGATATTTCCATCACTATCTTCATCTTTATTAAATTCACCTAAATATTGGAGCCAAGCAAAGTTATAAAAGTGAGTTGAGTTAGAAATGATATACGGAGATTCTTCACTTCCATCTCCACTTTCAAAGTAGTTAGCCAATCCTTTTCCAAATGCTTCATCGTTAAATCCGATTACGTCTTTTGTATTAAACCAAGATAATGTAGCATTAGAAAACATCGTTAAAAATGTACCTAAAGATAGTAAAGAGACAATTGAAAATAAATATTTAAAAGAATGCTTTTTCATATTTATCCTCTAATTCCCCAATCACAGTTAAAAGTAACTGGATCTTCGCTTTCTAGTACTTCATTTCCAACATTTAAAGAATAGATATATTGAAGTCCATCTCCAAAATAATCGATTATAAGACCAATATATTTTGTAGATGTAGTTAAACTTAAACCGCTACTTATACTTGTAGAATAACTACTTTCATCAACTTCAGTATTGTCATTTAAAGAATAAAATCCATTAGTAGCATCGCTTTTCTTACTAGTAAAATCAATTATAGAACTTGTAGTATCAGGATATTCTGTTAAAGAAAAAAATTTAAAAGTGATGACTGAACTCATTGGATTGCCACTATTTTTAAGTGAATTATAAGACAATGTATCTTTATCGTATTTAACTAAACTTGAATCGTAATCTGTAGTTGTATAGACACTTAAATTAAATTTTTCTAATTCAGAATCGGTAGCACTATCACTAATTTTGATTAAAATTAAGCTAGAGTGTTCACTAGATAACATGCTGTAAGTTCCCATACCGAATATATCAGTAACTCCAGCTGAATAGCTCCAAGATTTACTAGATGAACTCCAAGTTGCATTTGGAGTATTGTTATAAGTATAGTAAGTATTGTTACCATCGCTATCTTTAATCTCTTCAAACACTTCAACTTTATCAACTAAAGTTTTAGGTAAAGTAGTATCGAAACCACCATTTTCACTATTAGCTTTTCTATTTGAAGAAAACCATGCTGCAGTAGCGTAAAAACAGGCTATCATCGGAAAAATAATAACCATTGATAACGCTAAGTTATCCAATATCTCTTTTGCTTTGCTACCTTTTTTCTTTTTCATATAAAATATTATATGAAAATATTAAAAAATTTCAATACTCAATATTTATAATATTGACATATTTAAATACTCAATTTTATTCGTAAATATTTTTTATATTAAAGTTTTATCCAAAAATAATACCAATAATCTAGTATTTTTATAATTATAGTTATACAATAAATTTATATTTTGAGGTAAACCTAACATGAAAAAAATATTATATATACTAACATTATCAGCATTATTAACAGGTTGTGGAACTACTATAACTCCTGACGATGATAATACTAAAAATGACGATAAAAATAATGATGAAGATAAAAATGTTAATGAAAATCTATTAAAATTTAATGCTCCAAGCTTTGAAACTAGAAAGATATCTTCTATTGATGATGTTACTAGTGACGATCTATTTAACATAGGAAATACAGTAGATATTTCAATTTCTATCAGTAATGAAGAATTAAATAAATTACAAAGTGATTATGAAACTGGATATAAAAATGATACATATCACGTAGCTGATTCTATAACTATAAAATTAACAAATTATGAGCAAACTTTTACCTGGAATTTTAGTAATGTCGGTATTAGGCAAAAAGGAAATACATCTAGAAATAATATACTAGTAAATAACGAAATCAATACGAAAAACCACTTCAAATTGTGTTTTGACGAAACTTTTAGCGATACGGAAAAATACACTGCTTCATTTATTGAAGAAATGAAAATTAAGATGAACGGAGAAGATTATAGTGAAAGAGAATTTTTAGGATTAGATGGATTAGATTTTAAATGGAACAGAAACGAAGATACCACATACATTAAAGAAATATATTGCTCATATATCTATAAAGCTGGAGGAATAATTGCTCAACGCATTGGATTATCTACATTATCAATGATTCAAAAAGATAATGATAATAAATCTTATTCTTTTGGATTATGCACGATGTATGAACCAGCTAAAAAACAATTAATAAAAAAATCTTTTCAAAACAATAAAAATTATTTAAATGCACCATCTTGGAAAGAAGAAAAGAAGGGGGCATATGGTGTTGAAGATACTAATTATGGTGATTTATATAAATGTAGTTGGGGAGTAGGTGAAGGAAGTTCAAATACTGGATCTTCTTTAACTAGTAGTTCCATCTCTAATAAAAAAGTAGGGATTTCTAATATTTCAGGAAGCTATATTCCCACTTACGAAAGAAAAACTAATACTGATGTTACAACTTATGAAGATTCTCAACTTAAAAATGCAGTAACTACATTTGAAAACAATACATATTCCGATATAGAAAAGATTGTAGATTTAGAATATCTATCTAAATTAAGCGCTATAAATTATATCATCGGTAATCCAGATGACTATAGATATAACTACAATAACTACATGGTCTACTTTAGAAGAGTTGATGGAAAAATGATTATAATACCTATCGATAACGATAGAGTTTTAGGCATCACTAAAGGTATGAATTTCGAAAACGGTAACACCAGTTCTAAACCATTTTCAAAATCAACATTTGCAGGTAATCAAATCAATCCATTGCTATTAAAAACAATATTAGCAACTGAATCGAATGTATCTAAAACTAACTATACTGAAGTCATAAAATCTTTAATATCTAGCGAATGGAGTAAGTCTACTACTTTTGATACATATATGAATAAAGCTATGAATTCCTACTCCAATTACACTTTTAATGCCACTAATGAAAATATGTCTTTTAAAACATATATGAATAAAAAGATAACTACAATCAACAAAGAATTATCTACAAATTACGATGTAGAAGAAAGTAAAGATACTACGATTTACAATAATCTTTATATTGTCGGTAACTTCAATAATTGGGGTAATTATAGCGATGAAGATTTATCTAAATATAAATTTAATTATTTAGAAAATTATACCTATTCTGTAACAATTGAAATTAATAATAGTTTAGATAATAACACCTTACAATTTAAAATTAATGGGGGAAAACAAGATTATTCTACAATCGATCGGTCCTTATCTAGCAACTTAAAAACATTGATTAAAGATAAAGCTAACAATGCTAAATTAACTGATGTATATAAAGGAAATAAAATTAAAATAGATATCAATACCAACACACTTGATGCCAGTGTTACTAAATTATAAACATTAATTTTAAATTTTAATATTTTATATTAACTTTACAAAAATTTATATCGATATATAATATTTTTATCATAAAGCGAGGTATATTTTATGTTCAAAAATAAAGCTAAAATATGTTTTATATCAGTCTTGAGTATATTTGGATTAATATCTACTATCACTTCTTGTAATGACGATAGATTAGTTCCACCTGATGATGATACTATCGATGGCCATTTTGATATGTGGAACGATGAACAAAAAGCTTTGATGGAAAAATATTGTGGAGAAGTTTTACCTTACGCTACAGAAATGTTTATTGGAAATGTCACAGTACAAGAAGTATATGATTCAGATTATGACTACTCCTATTTAGAGATATATGATGAAGCAACATCATTCACATTAGCTGATTATTTCTATGATTATTTACAAAAATTTGGATGGAATACAATAAGAACATATAGTGGAGATGTCGTTCAAACAGATACCTCTAACACTCAATTTGTAGAACTTACAAAAGCTTCTACAAATAGCGATATCGGTTACGATTTAGTATACTTTTTTAACAATGACGAAGATTCTCCTGCTAACGTCATTAAATGTTATAACGATTTAACTTCTAAAAAGACTAATGAAACTTCTTGGAGCGAAAACGAAGAAGAAATAATTAAAGAAGTAACCACTATTTCATTACCATTTTTACAATTTGGAGATGGATACAATGTCTCTAAATTAAACTATAACGCTTTGCAAATATATGATGTTTATACAGAAGATTTAACTAAAGAATATGCTAATTTATTAATTAAAGCTGGTTTCAACATCAATAAAGAGTACACTCAACAATACGATACCTACGTATTAACTAAAGAATTAGATGATGGATCATATATCGATATTTTATTAATGTTTAATATCAAATGATGTGAGACAAAATTAGTTAAACAAAAAAAGACATCTTGTCTATAATTAAGTTAACCAAACTTTATAGAAGGAGATGTC
>CAVKZO010000058.1:0-5278 GCA_963661135.1 Lachnospiraceae bacterium
ATAGCTTGTATTTTAAGTCTATCACCTACAGTTAATCTTCTATGTTTCATAATTTGACCTTCATTTTGTAGCAAAGAAGACAACATTATTTTGCAAAAGTTTTAAGGTTATAGAAATGTTATATTTATTATGTCATTTAACAAAAATAATGAATGGTGTAATAATTATTAAAATTTATTTGATAATATGAAAAATGTTTGTCTAGTTATTTAATAAAGATTTAATATTAATTGTTTTAAAAATCTTTAAATTCATTTAAAATATTTATTAATAGTGAGGAAAAAAACCATGAATAAAATAGTAATTATTGCTGATTCTACTTGTGATTTAAGTGAAGAACTTGTTAAAAAATACGATATAAAAATCGTCCCATTACATGTTACATTTAAAGGTGATGATAAAGACTATTTAGATGGAGTTACAATTACTCCTGAAGAAGTATATAAAAAAGTTGAAGAGTTAGGTATAACTCCAACTACTGGAGCTAGAAATGTAAGTGAATTAATTAACGATTTTAAAACCTATGTCGAGCAAGGATACGATGTTATTTTTACAGGTATCGGTAGTGGATTAAGTTCAACTTACAATAATGCTATGATTGCTAAAGAAGAAGTTAGTAGTGAACATATTGAAGTTGTAGATAGTCAAAATCTTTCTACAGGAACTGGTTTATTAGTTATGAAAATGGCTAAATTTAGAGAAGAAGGATTGGATGTACATGAAATAGCTAGTAAAGTAAGAGAACTAGTTCCTCATGTAAGTGCTAAATTCTGTATTGATAGATTAGATTACTTATATAAAGGTGGAAGATGTTCAGGAATGGCTAAATTATTTGCTCATTTATTAAATATTCATCCAGTTGCTAAAGTGATTAATAATAAATTAACTGTATATCGTAAACCTAGAGGAAAATATATTAAGGCAGTAGATGAACAATTAAATGAATTTTATGAAGATTTACCTAATATCGATACTGATTGTTTATTTATAACTGATTCTCAACATATGGATGGAGAAGATAAATATATCTACGATAAAGTAAAAGAAAAATTCCCTGAAGAAAATATTCATTTTACACATGCTGGATGTGTCGTTTCATCTCATTGTGGTCCTAAAACTATAGGAATCCTATACATTTTAAAGAAATAGGGTGCATCTAGTTAAACAATTAATTGAAAAAAATTAATTATTGTTTTATTATTTATTGGATGCGCTAGTAGCTCAACTGGATAGAGCGTTTGACTACGGATCAAAAGGTTACGGGTTCGACTCCTGTTTAGCGCGCCAAATAATTAAAAATTATATTAACATTTAATAAAAAATATGTTAATATATTATTCCGTTCGGGGCGTAGCGTAGCTTGGTATCGCGTCTGCTTTGGGAGCAGAAGGCCGCAGGTTCAAATCCTGTCGCCCCGACCATTAAGAAACAATAGGATTGATGCTAAAAGTATCGGTCCTTTTTTCATTTTTTAGGGCTTTTTTTGCTAATTTTAGGCATATTTTGCTTAATTTTCCAGTGTAGTAGCCCTTTTTGTTTGCTGGTTTTTTTCAATGTAATTTTATCGAAAACACAAATATACTTTGATCCTTATTTATATTGACAAACATAGATTCACGAATTAAAATAGTTTAGAAACTTAACTAATAAAAGGAGATGGCTTTATGGAATTTATACAGCTATTTAATGAACTATATATCAAATTTATGGAGAGGTACGTTGGAAGCGATTCATATAAAAATTGTTTCTCGAACATGTCATATAAAGAGGTATCCTATCTTTCGGAAATTCATATTCACAAAGGAATAAGTTCGGTAGACTTAGCTAGAAAGATGGGCGTCACGAAATCTGCCGTGAGCCAAATTATTTCTAAGATGTATAACAAAGGATACGTCGAAAGAAAGAAATCGAGTGATGATGGAAGGGAATCCAACCTTTTCTTAACAGAGAGAATAGAGATGGTTTACGATGAAAACGACAAAATACTTTGCAGAATCTTCAACGAATCTCTTTTATCAATCTCTGAAGAAGAAAAAAAGACCCTTTGTTCATTGCTTGTAAAGATTAACGAGAATCTATAGGAGGCATAAGCATGAAAGAAGTGATTGTAATAACTGGTGGAGGTAGCGGGCTTGGCATGGCCTGTGCATTAGAACTTGGTAAGGCTGGTTATACCATTCTAATAAGTGGAACCAATGAAAATAAATTGCGTTTAGTGAAAGAGAAAATGGAAGCTGAAGGTGTGAATTGCTATTGGCATAAATGCGATGTTTCAAAAAAAGATGATGTCGAAAATTTGCTAAAATACGCAAAATCCCTGGGCGAGATATGGGCTGTAGTGAATGCCGCAGGGGTAGCTCCACCTAAAGTTAAAAATGAAGAATCGGTTATTGATATAAATGCAATGGGCGTATTTTATATGACAGAAGCTTTTCATACTGAAATGAAAAAAGGCGGAGCGATAATCAATATCGCATCAATATGCGCTTATGAAATCCCACGTATGCTAAGGCCTAAACGAATCTATCGACTTGCGGAATCAAAGTCCGAGAAAAGTAAAAGAAAAATGTTAAGGCTCTCTAGAATTTTTGGTAAAAAGCACGCTGCTAATCTTGCTTATGCGATTAGCAAATGCTTTGTGATTTATTATTCCAAAAAGATCGCAAAAAGATTATATGAAGAAAATGAAATTAGGATTGTTTCGATCTCTCCATCTAATTTTCTGACCGAAATGGTGAAAGCTGATATGGATGAAAGGCCTAATAGCGTTCAGAAATATTTAAAAAAACAGGCTATTGAAAAATCTGGTAATCCAGCTGATTTGGCTTTTCTTGTCAAATGCTTAATTGATGAGAGAATGAAGTTATTGACTGCAAGTGACATTCATCTCGATGGTGGGTGGCACGGATATAACGAAGGGAAGGTAAGATGGTAAAGTATGATAATAATTTATTTTTCGGCTACAGGAAATTCAAAATACGTAGCAACGAGACTTGCAAAAGATAAAGAAAAACTTTTTTTATCCCTGATTTGATGAAAGGCGAAATGCTTGAATTTAATGATGATGTGATTGGGATTGTTTCTCCGACTTATTTTTGGGGACTGCCAAGTATTGTCGAAAATTTTTTAAAAAAAGCTACATTTCATGCTGACTATCTCTTTTTTGTTGCTACATACGGAACAACTCCTGGTGCTACTGGTCCAATGGCAAAAAGACTTGCAAAAGGTAAAATGATTGATTCTTTTTATTCGGTTAGAATGGTTGATACATACACGCCGATATTTGATATATCGACAGCTAAAAAAAGAGAGAGATTCTCGAAAAATACGGAAGAAGAGATAAATAATGTCATTGAAAGCATTTCTAAAAGAGAACACAAGAGAAAGATGAATCGACAAACTCCGTTGTTTGTTGTGAATACGATTGCTAAGCCGCTTTACGATAATAAAAAGAGGCTTACAAGTCGATTTTCTATTAACGACAGCTGCATAGGATGCGGATTATGTGCAAGGAAATGCCCTGTAAATGCAATTGAGATGATAGACAAGAAACCTGTGTGGGTCAAAGATAAATGTGCGATGTGCCTTGGATGTCTCCATCGTTGCCCTAAATGCGCAATTGAATGCGGAAAAAAGACAAAAAATCATGGGCAATATCAAAATCCATACGTGAAAATCTAGGGATGCATTTTTATCAATATAGATAGTTTTTGCTGTTATCGTTATATTAAGTTATGTCTTTTATTTAGATGTTGGCTTTTCATATAGATTTAAAGTGATTTTCATATGTTTGGAAGTGGTACGGAATCGTATTAAATGTTATGTTTTTAGATAATAAGAAGTAATAAGATTGTTATTAAAGATATCAATTTTATTTAAGTTAGTGATATTTTAATTATCTTAGGTGTACGTATCATTAAAAAGATGATTCAAAAATTACAAAAAAAGAAGGCGTTATGCCTTCTTAGAGAACGAGCGACTTTTAGATGTGAGTTTGAACCCATAATAAGAAATCTTTGTATGAGATATTTCCCGAAGCCAATGATAAGAATTCATCTACCATTTCATCGTTAGTTGCTAACAAAATAATGTTATTACCCCTAAGGCCTACATCAAGAATTTTTGCAGCAATCCTTTTGTTACCATCATAAAAAGGATGATTCATCACAAGTCCAAATGATAGTCTTGCTATTTTTCCGACTAAAGTTGGATATAAATCTAATGAATCAAATGTTTGAAGTGGTGTAGTAAGAGCTGATTCAAGCATGCCTTCATCTCTGATTCCGTCAGTTCCGCCGAATTTAAGAATTAATTTGCTATGAAGAAATATGATGTCGTCTTTAGAGAAGTAGAATATTATTTAGCTAATTCCTCATATGATTTCTTATATTTGTTGTCAGATTCTTCGGATAATTTATCGAGTGTATTTCTATCCATAAATTGAATGTTTGAATTCTTTGATATTTTGAAAGGAATAGATTGTTCTCTTATGGCTTGTTTGGCAAACATATTGAAAGCTGCATTCATAGTTAAACCAAGTTCAGAAAATAATTTTTCTGCATTTTTCTTGTCGTCCACATCCATTCTGATTGTTACGTTTACGCTTTGCATATTTGTACCTCCATTTCAATTTTATTATAGCAAATTACAGATAAAAGTACACACAAAATATGTGCAAATTATGGGCAATAGAGTTTTTAACATTTTCATAAACCTGAAATTACTAATTCTTTATAATGTTAAAATATTTGCATTTACCTTTGGGCTATCACTTCAATATCAACCCAAAAATATATAAAACGATGGTAGAAATGCATTGAGTAGAATATTTTTTAAAAAAACAATGTTGTATTATGATAAATAAATTATGGTTAGAAATTATTTTATTAGAAATGAAAATGGAACGCTGAATTTGAGTTTATAATTGAAAGTGAATTTTACGCAATACTGATTAATGTAAAAAAACAAAAGGTAGACTAACTTTTTTAAAGAGATTTTGTCAACATAACAAACTAAATTATGCAGTAAAAATTACTGAAAATAATTATGAATTTGATATTGAAAATCGAATCTTAACTATACATTTTTACTTTATTCCTTTTTAAAAGAACTAAAAGAAATGCTTGAATAAAATATATAAAGAAGAATTATATAAACAAATATTTCTTAATTGGCAACTTTTTCATATGAATTTTGTGTTTAAAAACTTTTTGTAACGATTTTAATAATAAAAGTAAATGATCTAATTATCCAAAAATTATTTCAATAGTTTTTTATC
>CAVKZO010000059.1:0-4954 GCA_963661135.1 Lachnospiraceae bacterium
ATTTTATCTATATTAAATTATTTTATCTTAAAGTTTGATAAAGATATTGATGGATCTGGGCTTCCCCAAACATCATTAAAGATTAAAAATAAAGGCAAGATAAATAATAAATTAGGTATATTAAATATTATTTTAGCAACATATATCTCTTCATTCTCTTTAATGCCTTTAGGAAGTGAAGCTCCTTCTTTAGTATTGAGTAGTAGAGTAACTTCATTATGTTTAGAATTAGCTAAAAAAGAAGATTGCGAATTGATTAATTTAAGTTTAGGAGCAGGGTTTGGCTGTGCTTTTTTATCACCTTTAACCGGATTAGCATTCATGTATGAAAATAGTAAGAATATAAAATATAAAACAGTTATTAAAGGAATATTGCTGATGGCTTTTTCTTTCTTAGTTACTTATTTTATCAATAAACATAATTTATTAATTTTTAATACAATCACTATAGATTTATCTTATAAATATCTTTATTTATTAATACCAATTTCATTAATAAACATATGTTTTGCTTACTCTTTTAATAAATTGCTCTATTATATAAAATATTTTTTCACTAAATATAAAGATAATTTCTTTATTAAATATAGAATGTTTATTCTCTTTTTATTTTCCTTAGTTATGTCTATATTTTTCATTAATTTAATGGGAAATGGTGTGACATCTATTAACTATTTATTAGGAATAAGTAATATCGCTATAGTATTTTTAGTATTTGTATTTAGATTTTTTATAACTTTAGTGTATGGATGCGGAGGAGTTAGTGGAGGACTTGTCGTTCCTACAATGGTAATTGGAGGAATATCTTCTTATTTAGTTATTTTAATTTTTAAGATTTTTATGAATTTCGATATGAATTACGCACTGTTTTATATAATTATTGGTATGTGTTTGTTCTTTAGTTTAATTAATAAAAAACCTCTTACTGGATCGATGTTGATATTATCAGTAATGATAAAAACATGTGGTTTTTCAATATATATTTTACCAATTATATTTGTAGTTATAGTCTTTTTTATCTTCGATTCAAAATTATTAAATGTGAAGATGAAATACAATATCTACGAATACTTAATAGGCGCAACAAACCTTCAAAAGATATAAAATAAGCCTTTTAATTAATAAATTAATTAAATTCATTTTGTTTTTATTGTATGAAAAGAATGTAAATATTATAATTAAAAATATGGGAAATATAAGTAAAGAAGTTGCAGTTTTAGAAATTAGAAATAAAACTTTTAAGTTGTTCGTAGGTTTTTTATCGAATGAAAAGATATATTGTTTGTATAGAAATACATTTCCTTTAACTTGCAAATTAAACGATGCTAACGTTGGAAATAAAGAGATGTTGATTAAAGATTTACTTAAAGTTGCTCATATCGATGATAATGAACATAATTTAAAATTAAATATTAAAGATGTCGTACTAGTTTTTCCTAGCTATGGATTAGAAGTTTATTGCAGTGAAAAAACCACAAACACTGTGTCTCCAATATCTAAAGTTGCTCAAATAGATATAGATAATGTCATTTCTTTATTTAAAAAAGAAAAAGTGCCTAATCCAAATTCTAAAATTGTTGAGATTTTACCTAATGAATTTTTAATCGATGGAGATAGAAGATTCGCTCTTCCTCCAGTTGGAGAAACTTCTTCATTTATTTCTTTACACGCTAATGTTTATGTTTTACCTATTGGAATGGTGGATGATTATAAAGATTGCGTTAAATCAGCTAATATCAATATCAGTAAAGAAGTTATTGCTCCTATTGGATTAAGTTACTATTTAAGCAAAAAAGGTTTTCAAACTAGCACTTATTGTTTAGTTGATTGTGGCTATAAATCTACAATCGTTAGTTTAGTTGGTAAAAATAAAGTATATGCTTCTACATATTTTAATTTTGGATTTGATTCGTTAATTAATAGTGTTATGGAAAAATTTGAGATTTCTTATAATGAAGCAAAAGATTTAATCGATAAATTTGGATCTGATTTAAATATTAGAAAATATGATCCAGCAATATTAAGAAAGCAAAGAGAAGAAGGGACATTTATCGAATATAAAAGAGAAGATTTAAATACTATTATCGATACTTTTGGTATTTCTTTCTCTAATTTCTTGCTTAATAGCTTGAATATTTTATTAGCAAATACAAAATCGTTATTAAATAATATTCCTCTTTATTTTTATGGAGAAACATTAAATGTAAAAGGAATTAAAGAATGCTTTAGAAAATATGTTACCGATTATACAATCGACTTTTTACAAGGTAATGTAATCGGTGCAGATGATGGAGAATATTTAAATTGTATTAGCGCTTTATATTATTCTTCTTTCTATAAAGGTAGTATTGATGATATCAATTTAAACAAAAAGATTACTACTATCGATAGAGAAGAAACTAAAACTGAAGAATATGATGAAACAAAAGATGAATTGTAAAGGAGTGAGTTTATGGTAGATGATGGATTAGATAATTTTGAACCTGTTGCTAAAATTGTTGTTATTGGAGTTGGTGGAGCAGGAAATAACGCTGTCAATAGAATGATTGACGATAATATTTCTAATGTTGATTTTTATGTTTTAAATACTGATAAACAAGCTCTTTCGTTAAGTAAAGCTCCTAATAGAATCGTTTTAGGAGAAGATATCACACACGGATTAGGAGCAGGAGGTGATCCTAATGTCGGTAAGCAAGCTGCTGAAGCTAGCAAAGATACAATTAAAGAAATCGTTCAAGGTGCTAACTTAGTATTTGTTGCGGCTGGAATGGGAGGTGGTACTGGAACTGGTGCTGCTCCTGTAGTTTCTAAGATTGCTAAAGAAGCTGGAGCATTAACTATAGCGATAGTCACTAGACCATTCGCTTTTGAAGGTAATAGAAAAGTAGGCTATAGCGTCGATGGATTAAATGAGCTTAAAAATAGTTGCGATTCTTTAATTATTGTAAATAATGATAAATTATTGATTAATAGTGGACCTTTACCAGTAGGAATGGCGTTTAGTGAAGCTGATAAAGTTTTAGCTCAATCCGTTAAAACTGTAACTGATTTAATCTTAATGCCTGCTGTTATTAATTTAGACTTTGCTGATGTTAGAAACATATTAAAAGATTCCGGAATTACTTTAATTGGATTTGGTACAGGTAGCGGAGATAAAAAAGCAGAAGATGCAGCCTTAAGCGCGCTTTCTTCTCCATTGATTGAACAATCCATCCAAGGTGCTACTAGAGGCATATGTCACATCACTTGTGGGCCTAATGTAAGTTTATTTGATTCGCAAAGTTGCGTTCAACAAATCATCGAAAGCAGTGGTAATCAAATGGATATTAAATTAGGTATATCAATTAACGATCAACTTGATGATACGATGTTAGTTTCTATAATCGCTAGTGGATTTGATAAAGATATTAATTTTGATGTTTCTAGTCAAAATAATACAGTAAATAATAGCTTATTTAACGATTTAAATAAAACTAGCACAACAAATTATGTTGAAACTAAAAAACCAGTTGAAACTGAAACTAATAACACAGATAACAATAAAAAAGATGATGAAGATAATTTAATCCCATCATTCTTAGAAGGAAAATATTAATATTAAAAAACCGAGAATTAACTTCTCGGTTTTATTTTTATTGAATCTTATTTAATATCAATGGTTCTTTAACTATTATTGTGTGATTAGTAATATTAATTTTTTGATCGCTTATTAAATCTATATATTCTCCATCAATTAAATTTATATCTTCAATAACCATCTCTTTTTTAGAGAAGTTAAATATACCAAATGAACATAAACCATTATCGTAATGATTCTTAATAATTAAAGATAGACCTTCATTTTCAATGACTTCATTAGCTAATAAATGTATGTTTTCCTTATTCTTTTTAATACTAATTAATTTTTTAACTAGATTAAACCAATCAGAATCGTAATGCCAATTCATCAAATCTTTATCAAATAAAGTTATATGATGATCTTGTTTAGTTTCTAATCCCATACAGATGAAGCTAGGACCTTTTAAATAAAAATCATATGCTAAAATATTTTTTCTCAATAATTTATTTTTTGTTAATTCACATATTCTTTTAGTATCGTGATTCTCATATCCTCTAATTCTTAAATTATTTTTAGGGTTGTTACTTTCTTCGTTATGTAATGCCGTTTTATATCTTTCAAAATATATTGGATCGTTAATCTCTAAATATTTATCTAAATATTCTCTAGTATTATATTCATATAAACAATCAAATCCATATTCAAATAATTCAGCATCACTTAACGCGTTGTAACCTAATTTTCTAGCAGCTAAAACAAAGTTAGAATGCACACTTTCAGCGATCATGATAGTGTTAGGATATTTATTTAATAAACTATTCTTTAAATTAAAATAGAATTTTTTATCGATTAAACTTGCTACATCGAATCTAAATCCATCTACTCCAAAACTTAAATATTTTTCTAAAGAATTTAATAAATAATCTATTAAACCCTGTTTAGAGTAATCTAAATCGTAAACATCGCTCCAATCACCTAATTTATTTGCAAACTCTCCATTAGAATTTTTATAAAACCATTCTGGATGTTCTTTTAATAACAATGAATCTCTTGAAGTGTGGTTGTATACGATATCACAAATTACTTTCATACCTAAAGAATGTGCTTTATTTAATAGTTTTTTAAAGTCGTTCCAATTTCCATATTCAGGATTGATTTCATTATAATCTTTAATTGCGTATGGTGAACCTAAACTTCCTTTTCTACCGATTTCTCCAATAGGGCAAATAGGAGTTAATTGAATGATATCTACTCCTAATTCTTTAATATATTCTAGTTTCTTACTGACTCCTTTAAAATCTCCTTCTTTAGAGAAATTACGAGGAAATATTTGGTAAATAACACTATTTTTTAAATATTCTTTCATCATAAAAGCCTCCGATATTTATATAAAAT
>CAVKZO010000060.1:0-4844 GCA_963661135.1 Lachnospiraceae bacterium
TTATGAAAAGAAAAATTTTAATTGGAACTTGTTTAGCTTTAAATTTAATAGGTTTATGTAGTTGTAATAATAAAAAACTTGGTAATGAAATTGATAATTATAATGGAAGAGTTTTTTATAACGATGAACTTCGAACAATATTAGGATTTGAAAACGAATTTATGTATTTAAAATCTCATTATTATGGATTATCTAAATATGAATTTGATAGAGAAACTGGCGAATATTATTACTATAAAAATGTAAAATATTCATCAAGCGAAGAAACTATATTTTTTAAAGATGCAAATACTTTACAACCAAATATTTTTATGTATGGTTATTCTATACGTTTAACAAAAGATTTTATTTTAGATACAGAAAAAATATATACATTAAACGATTGTAAGAAAGTTATTTAATTAAGCGGAAACGGCTTAAATTTGAAGATTTTTGGATTGGTGGTATAAATAATGGGAAAAAGACAATATTGTTTTAAAATTAAAAGGAATTGGCTTAAATTAGAACGTTTAAAAAAATTCGGTTTCGATTTATTTTTAGATCCAGAAACAAACGAAGGTTTCTGGGCTAAAAAGCTTAATCTTGAATTAGAATGTTCTATAAGTAAATTTTTAAAAGCGCAATTAGAAATGATCTATTCAAAAGGTGGAGAAAAATATAAAAAAGAACTATTAGATTCAGGATACGAATTTGATACAAATGGAAAATTAGTTATAAACGAAGCTTTTACATCAGGCTTAAACGCTGAGCTTTGTGTTTCTATAAACGCTTCTGATTCTGATAAAGGTTGTTTGTTTATAAATATCGAAGGAATGGAATGGCACGAAGAAGAAATTTTAAGAGAATGCGCTCCTGATATTATAAATACACTACTAGAAAATCATGTAATATATAGAAAAAGGATATGAGACAAGGTATATATAAAGATTCAGAAGGTGTCCGAGTTGTAGATATTCAAAAATCGTTAGGAAAGTGTTATAACAACGGCTGGTTCACAAACATTCCTAATATAAGATATGTGCTTAGAAAAGGAAGTAGAAACAGCAAAAAATCCTACAATACTGCAAACGAGATCATAATAATGATGATTAGTGATGACGTCACTAATGTTTTAGTTTGTAGAAAAAACGATGTTGATAATAGAAACTCAACCTGGACTAATATTATTAGAGCTATAAACGACTATGGGTTAGAAAAAGATTTTTCTATAAACAAAACTAATATGGAAATTTCTTATAAAGACGGAAGAAAAATAATATTTAAGGGTTTAAACAATCCTACTTCTTTAACTTCCATTCAACCTGCTATTGGAAAACTAACCGTTGTGTGGATAGAAGAAGCTTTTGAAATCGAATCTTTTGAAGATTTTAAAAAATTAGACTATTCAATGCGTGCTTCTGGAATGGGTTATGATAAAGACGGAAATCTTGTCGAGATTAAATATCCGCAAAAGATTATTTTAACATTCAATGCGTGGAGTTCAGAACATTGGCTTTATACCGAATTTTTTAAAAAAGCAGGTTTTGAAGACGATGTTGAATATTTAGAAACTCATAAATACATGGATTATAAAGATCCTAATTTCGTAGGACCTTACGGAACTGGTGTATATCTTCATATTTCAACTTATAAAGCAAACGAGTTTAGAGATAGATCACAAGTAGATGTAGCAGCAGAAGCGCTTAAAGTTGCTTCTTTTGATGAGTACGCTACTTTATATCTAGGTTGTTGGGGAAACGCAACAGAGACCACTTATCCAGAGTTTAAACGAGAAAGAAACGTAATAAGCGAAGAAGATTTATCAAAATTTGTTTTTTCAAACTTCGCAATCGGAATAGATACCGGAATGTCAGCCGGAGACGGTTCTAAACCAAAAGTTTTAAAAGGAGAAGACCCAGGAGCAAAAGTTAAAGCCGCTAATACAATGACACTTTGTGGAATTACACCAGGATTTAAAAGAATCGTTGCAATAGACGAATATTTTCATTCTAACAATCCGCACTTTGCAGAATTTAATACTGATGGAGATGCAAATTTAGATATAAACGAACAAGCTTATGCAATCCTTCATAAAATTGCTGAGTGGATTGAGCGTTTTGGAGAAAGTAGAAAACATATCCGAGGCGATACGTTAATGAAAGGCACAATCAATGTGTACGTAGACAGCGCTGATATCATGTTTAGACAACTTCTTCAAATGACTGCAAATAATTATAGGCTTCCTAACGGGCTTCTTCTAGGTTCAAGACTTAGGTTCTTTGGCTCCACAAAAAGCAAAATCTGGTACAGAGTCCAATTCGAGCGTTCAATGTTTGGCTTAGGTGATATGCTTTACGTGGATACATGCAAAAATCTTATAAGAGAAACAAAAAATAGCAGAAAAGGACAAAAAGGAGAAGCAAGGGCTGATGGAAACGATCATAGCATAAACAGTTTCGAATATGCTAAATCACCTTTTTTAACTTTCTTTACACTTTGGAAAATGTTTGATAAAGAAGCTTCTTAATTGTAAAATATCTATAAAGGGAAAGAATTCGAACCTTGTTTCGAATCCTTTCATTCAGGAGGTTTAATATGATATTAGAAAAAGCAGTTGTGACTCCGAGCGATTTTAAAAACATGTTCGCACAAGATTTAGCAAACTTACTAGGAGGCAGTTCAAACGACAGCAACTATCCGTATATATTTCTTAGGCTGGTTCAAGACTTTCTTATCGAGTGGTGTGCTTATAACGGTTTCAGAAGAATGAAATCAATAAGTGAAATGAATCCGATACAACTTGAATCTTTTCAAAAAGCAGTTTTATATCAAACATATTATGTTATAAAAAACGGAAGTGCAGGATTAGGATTAGATTCAGGATACGACTCTGAAAGGGGCGTAGTAATATCCGAAACCGATTTAAAACGTGTAGCAGTTCCTGAACGTGTAGTAATGCTCCTTCATTCTTCTGGTTTATTTAATCTTAATGTAAAGAATAGACCTAGAGTAAGTAAAGGCTATCCTTGGACCGGAGAATTTAGTCAAGATAATTAAAAAGGTAAAAAGGTAAAAAAGATACGACTTATGTTGTATCTTTTTTTACTTTTTTTTACTTTTTTTAAATTTGATTTATTTGTTTCAGAACTCTTTAACCGGCATTATTATTGAGCCGCTTTTATCTGTAAAACCCATTTTTCTTAAGAGTTCTCTTCTTTGATTTTCTTTCGCTGTAGCTTCTTTTCTTTTTTGATCATAAATAAGAAGTGCTTCAGGAACTTGTTCTTCAGGGCATAAGAATTTGAAACCGCCTATTTTAGAATCATCATATTTCCACAAATCTCTATGTTCGATAAGCCATCTATTCATCGCTTTATATTCTTCAACTTGTCTTTTCGCTTCTTCTTCACTTCCTTCAAAATCCGGATTAACAGTATATTTTGTTTTATAATCTGAATTTTCTTTTACGTTTTCTTGTGAATGTGTGTTAGTTATATCTTGAACCTGTTTAAACATTTTTAATTACCTCTTTTTCTTATATGGATAAATTGTAGCTTCTTCAGTTTCCATAATCTTATCTAAAGAAATTTCAATTCTACATGACGTTGAACCTGTTCTATTATCTTCTTCATAATAATAAGTAAGATTAGATTCTGGATCATCGTAACTCATTTTAAATTTTCTATAATCATCTCTTAAAACTTTTATATTAGCTTCGTTTTCTTTTAAGAAAGTTTTATAATCTTCACTTGCTTTTAAAGTATTACCACGATTAGCAAACGTTTCAAAGAATTTAGCACCTTTAGTTTCTGTATCACCTAATAAATTTTGCATAGTCTTACTAGGAACAATAACCGTTTTAGATTCTAAGACTTCATCGAAAGAAGAAATTCTTTGTTTTCCAGCATAAGGAATTTGAAAAGCGTAATCTCTTCTTTCATCAGGAAGAATTCCATCATCATCAAATCTTTTAACATCAGCATGTGTTAATTTGTTTTCAACATGATCTCTTCCTCTAAAGGATTTAAACGCTAGTAATGCTAAACGAGGATGATCGTAAAAATCTTTATCATTTAAACTTTGAGTTAAAAATTTTATATCAACACATTTAACTTCTGGGTCTTCAATAGGAAGATAATATTTATTATTTTTTTGACCTACAAAATAATCGATTTGTAATTTAACATCTTCAAATTCAGTAGTTTTACTTAAAAATGCATTTTCTCCGTAAATGGCTTTTACATAATGTCCAAGAGCTTGTTCAAATAAAGGAGCAGATACATTTTCTTCAAAAGCAGCATTAGCAGGATTATATTCTTTTCTTTCAGACATTTTGTGTTCGTATCTTAATCTTCTAAAGTGATCGTTATAAGTCTTGTTTTCAGCTGTAGGATTAGTTGTATATCTATCTTGGTTTTCGGGTTCGCTGTTGTCTGCGCCTGCACCTGTTGTATATCTTCCGTCTTCGGATTTGTTTCTTTCTGTGCCGTAAGGACCGTTATCTTTCATAACAGCAGGTTTATCATTTTTTATAGGGTAATTTTTTTCGTCGTTCATATATTGATAATATAACATATTTTTTTATATATGAAAAAGGAAAAAATGAACGAAAGGGAAAAATTTGAGAAAGTTTCAAAACATTTTTTTGAAATTTTCTCGAACTTTTTCTTTTCTGCTGTTTGATTATAGGGTTGTTGTTTTTATAATGTGTAATACTTTTAATATGTGTAAAGAAAATATTTTAAAAAACACTTCTTACATAATATGTTATTAAAAGTATATTGAGTAAAGATTTTTTAGTTATTTTATTAATTTTTACTTGTCTACTTTTTTTTAATTATATATAATATATATGAATATATATA
>CAVKZO010000061.1:0-4560 GCA_963661135.1 Lachnospiraceae bacterium
GAAAAACAACATTTTCAAATGAGCGTTTTTCAGCATTTTTAGTTTAGCATTATCAGGTTTATTTAGCGATTTACATTTTGAGCACTTTATTTTGCCTCATTCAAGGTTTTAGAATGATGCATCAATATGATTTTAAAAATTGGTATCAATTAATGTTGGGAGCGGTTTGTTTAGTTGCTGCGATAATTATTCAAAGTATAATTAGTGTTCCATTAGATTTTTTCGCTTTATCTATTTGTAACCTATTAATTTATGTATTTATAACTGAGGTTTCTGGACAAACGGACTCTATAACAGGATTGTATAATAGAAAAACATTTGATGTAAGATTTTCTGAATTAGAAAATAATTCTGTTATCGCTATTATTGATATTGATTTGTTTAAAGATTGCAATGATAAATACGGTCATAGATTTGGCGATGAGGTTTTGAAAGTATTAGGAGAAGAAGTTTTTAAAATATTTCATAAGTATGGAATGTGTTTTAGAATTGGTGGAGATGAATTTGCTATTATCATGACTAAAAAGCATTGAAAAATGTTCTGAGTTATTCGAAACATTAGATAAAGAAATTGAAAAAAATATCAGCTGTCAATAAAAAAATACCTTCTATTTCGTATGGTTATGCAAAATATAATGATAGAGCTTTATCTCCAGAAGAAACATTTAATATTGCTGATGAATGTTTATACAAAAGAAAAGAAGCCAAGAAAAGCGGCGAAAAACTTATTTAATAAATCCTTTTGAAAGAGAATAAAAATAATTGCATATATCCTCAGGAGATGAAGAAAAATCATCTTCTTTTATCCACCACTTAATGATATTCATAATATCGATAATAAGAATTTTCTTTGTTAAAGATTCAGGAACATTGTTATTTGTATTAATTATATTTTCGTTAGTATCAATCAATTCAATTATAGAATGATGCAACAATTTTAAGAAAACACCATAAGAATCGTTATCAAAAACAGCTTTTAAAACATTACGATCTTCATAAAAATGAGTAAGCATATGTAACAAGATATGTCTAAAATCTTTTTTATTTGAAAAATCATGGTGATTTTCTTTTTCCAAATTTGTAGAAGAAATATGTTCAAATATATCTTCTGTTATTGAAGAAAGAATGTCTTCTTTGCTTTCAAAGTGCATATAAAATGTACTTCTAGCAATTGAAGATTCATTTAAAATATCTTGAATTGTTATATCGTTATAGTTTTTATTTTCTAGTAATTTTAAGAAAGAATCTTTAATATCTTTTTTTGTTTTAATAACTCTTTTGTCCATATTTTTATTTTAATATAATTTAAAATAATTTTCGAACATTTTTATTTTAATTGTATTGAATTTAATTACTTTTAAATGTAAAATTATAATACATTTTTTAAAAAATGTTCGAAATTTTATGAAGAAGTTACCTAAGAATGAATTGATCAAAAGAATAGTAATAAGTGCAGTATGCTTAGCTTTAACTGTCGTTTTACCTTTAGCATTTCATGCTATCCCAAATAGTGCAATAATTTTTTCTCCAATTCATATTCCTGTATTAATTTGTGGTTTGGTTTGTGGTTATCAATTTGGATTGATTGTTGGATTATTTGGTCCAATTTTATCTTTATTAATTACTGGTATGCCTACTTTAATAAATTTACCAGGAATGGTTGTTGAATGTATGATTTATGGTAGTTTACCTTATTTATTTTTAATGATTGTGAAATTTAAAAAGATTTATTTATCTATATATATTGGGTTGATTATATCAATATTAATTGGAAGATGTGTTGGTGGATTGATTAGTGCTTTAGTGTGTTTAGGTACTGGGGAAGGCTACTCGATTTCTATATGGGCAACAAGTTATTTTGTTAAAGGGTGGCCAGGAATTATTATTCAAATCATATTAGTTCCTAATTTAGTTTTTTTATTAATGAAAGCAAAATTAGTAACAGTAGGATATAAAAAAGAAATAAACGTTAAAAAAGAGGAGTATGAAGAATGAATATAAAAAAGAAAAGTTTAAGATTAACTCTATTATGTGCTTCAAGCACCATTTTATTAAGTGGATGTAATAGTGAAACAAATAATTTTGATCCTGATGGGAATGTAGTTGTTTTATTAACATCTAATATTAAAGGAAGCGTAGATAATTTAAAAAGAGTACAAGGATTAAAAGAGGATTTAGAGAATAAAGGTGCAGAAGTTTATTTATTAGATTCAGGAAACTTTTTATCAAGTAGTAAATATTCTAATTACGACAGTGGAAAAACATTTATTTCTTTAATGAAAGATGTTGGATATAGTGTAGTAAATTTAGGTGCATATGATTTTTGTTATGGCAGCGGTAAAATTGGTACAGAAAATCATACTGTTTTTTATGAAGACGGAACATTAGGTAGCAATCTTAAAGATGTAGATTTGGATGCTGTATCTAATGTTAAAACTAGTGAAGGTATATATGCTTTTAATAGTAATAAAATTATCACTACAAAAAATGGTATTAAAATTGGGGTAGTAGGAGTAATTGATTCTAATGCATCGAATTATATATTAGAAAGCAATTTATCTGAATTAAATACAAAAGTAGAAACTAACGAAATACAAAAAGTATTAGCTGATTTAAATGTTGATATTAAAATAACTTTAGAGAATTATACCTATGAAAACTCTTCGTTTTCTACATATTCTGATATTGATTATAAATCATTAACTGATGGTAATTTTAAAGTAGAAGCTTATTCATATGATAATGGAAGTTTAAATAAGAAGGTATTTACAAATGAAATTAATAATTATTCTTCAACTTCTTTAGATTCTAAGATTAATGAATTAGAAGAAAAAATTAATGGAGATAATGATACAAAAACAATGTTTACTAGTGATGTAGTCTTAAACGGATCTACAAATGATAATAGAACAAAAGAAACAAATTTAGGGGATTTTTGGGCTGATGCATTAAGGTGGTATGCTTTAAATAATGATTTAATTAATAATGGTGAAGTTATTAAATTAGATGTAGACAATGATAAAGTTGTATCTATATGGAATGGTGGAAATATAAGGGATTATATTTATCAAGGCGAAGTTTCTATGAAAGACTTAAAGAAAGTTTTACCATATCCTAATAAACTTGGAGTAATGTATTTAAAAGGTAGTAAGCTTTTAGAATTATTAGAAGTTGCATCAAGTAATTTAACAAGTAGTAATAACAATATCGATTCATTGGCTTCTTTTATGCAAGTTAGTGGTATTAAGTATGAAATTGATACTTCAAAAGAATATTATAAAGGCGAAGCGTATGGAAATTATTGGTATAAAGATAATAATGTTGGAAATAGAGTTACAATTTCTTCAATCAACGGTAAGAATTTTGATTTAAATGAAACATATGGTGTAATCACTAGTAATGCAATTTTAAATGGTATGGATTCAAATTATATTGCTAAAGAAGACGGAGTTAATAAAGTAATTTTTGATAAAGTAATTAGAGAAATAATCCCTACTTATGTTCAAGATGCATTAAATGGAAAAGTAAGCGAAAGTTATAAAAATACAGATGGTAGGATAATTGTAAAATGATGAATAATGTTTTAACTAATATAAAAAATGAAATTATAAAAGTAATAAAAGGAAAAGATGAAGTTATCGATAAATTATTATTAGGATTTTTAAGTGGAGGTAATATTTTAATAGATGACGTTCCTGGTGTAGGTAAAACAACTTTAGCAAATACATTTTCTAAAGTTATGAATCTAAATTTCTCTAGAATTCAATGCACCCCTGATTTATTACCAAGTGATATTTTAGGCTTTACATATTACGATAAAAACGAAAATAAATTTAAATATCATGAAGGTATTATAAATAATGCAAATATTTTATTATGTGATGAAATAAATAGAACTAGCGGAAAAACTCAAAGCGCTCTTTTAGAAGCGATGGAAGAAAAACAAATTTCAATTGATGGAATAACTTATTTATTAAAAGATCCATTTATTTTGATTGCTACTCAAAACGAAGTAGGTAGTATCGGTACTCAACCTTTACCATATGCTGAACTTGATAGATTTTTTATTTCGTTTAATATCGGTTATCCTTCTAAAGATTTTGAAATTGAAATTTTAAAATCTAAAGAAAATAGTAATTTATTAAAAAATATTAGTAGAGTATGTTCATTAGAAGAATTAAAAGAAATTAAAAGAGAAATAGAAAATGTAACAGTTAAAGATAATATCTATAAGTATATTGTTAATTTAGTAAATGAGACAAGAAATAATAGTGATTTTGAAATAGGGTTATCAACTAGATCTACAATTGATTTATTAAAAGCATCAAAAACATACGCTTATATGAATTATAGAAATTATGTAATTCCCAGCGATATAAGAAATATATTTATAGATGTTTGTAAACATAGAGTCATTAAATCATCTCATTTAAATAATAAGAAAAGTAATGAAGAATTATTAAGTGAAGTTATAAAAAACATAAAGGTGCCAGATGATAAAGAATAAATTAATTATAAGATGGATAATTTATATAATCTGCTTAATTTGTGTATTAATAT
>CAVKZO010000062.1:0-4328 GCA_963661135.1 Lachnospiraceae bacterium
TCGAGGAGCGAGTAGATGTCGTTGGCCATAAGATGTCGGCCCTAGAGATGGTCGAAAAAGCCGTGAAATCAAAGTTAGGAAAATTCACTAAGGGCGACATCATGGATCTATGCCCTGAAATAGGAAGGGGCTCAGTCGAACAATCGCTTAAGGTTCTTTGCGACAAAGGCATAATCAAGAAGGAAGGGAGTGGGAGAGCCACCTTCTACCACTTGATATAAGGCCATGTTCCTCGTGTCCCTTAAAATGTCACTCAAAAATCATTCAGTACTGATTTAGAAAAAAATCATGGAAATAATTGTTGCAAATCAAAGTATCATTATAGGTTCATCAGTTTTCAAAGAGAACATAAACGTTGCAGAAATTGTGATTTTGCACGCTTTTTGCAAATTATAATTCTTTAAAATTGTATTTTTAAGTGTTTTATGTTACAATTTATGTGCAGAAAGGAGTGTGGCAATCATGGAAATCAAAAGAGATTTTTACCTAAATAAGCTTATAAGAAGCATGCATAACGGAATGGTCAAGGTCATCACTGGGATAAGGAGATGTGGTAAATCATACCTTTTAAAAACCTTATTCAAGGACTATCTTCTATCAAACGGAGTCTTGGAGGAAAGAGTCATCGACATCGATTTATCGAGCAGTGAGAACTCAAGCCTCACAAACCCGATGAACCTAGACGATTTCATCAAAGGCAAGATTAACAAGAAAGACGAATTCTACCTCTTCATCGATGAGATACAGTTCTGCGAGAGCATTCCTAACCCTGCTTTCGAGAGAGTGAAGTCAAACGGAGGAGTCATCCCTCAAATCAATTTCTACAACGTGCTGAACGGATTGCTTTCATCTTATCCAAACGTTGATATCTACGTGACAGGAAGCAACTCTCACCTTCTTTCCTCCGACGTCCTTACCGAGTTCAGAGGAAGGGGCTGGCAAATAGACCTAGCGCCGCTATCATTTAGCGAATACGTTGGTGCATTCCCAAATAAAGACAAGAGAACGCTCTTCAATGAATACCTTACTTTTGGCGGAATGCCAGGCATGATGACATATGGCAATGTCCAAGATAAGATCTCTTACTTAAACAGCCTTTTCGAGTTAACATACATCAAGGACATCCTAGAACATGCTGGCATATCCAATAATGTAACAGTGAAGGAATTGCTTTCAGTATTAGCCTCAAGCGAGGGATCGCTCATCTCAATCAACAAGATATCCGAGATATTCAAGCAAAAGGAAGACAAGGGCATCTCTAGACCAACGATAGAGAAATACATGTCTGCCTTCATGGATTCGTTCCTCATAAGCGAAGTGAATCGCTTTGATATAAAAGGAAACAACATAATAGCTAGCAGCAAAAAATACTATTTCGCCGACTGTGGATTAAGAAATGCCCTTCTTTCGTTTAGCCAAAATGACAGGGGTCATTTGATGGAATCCGTCATATACAGAGAACTAAAAAGGCGCGGATATGCTGTTAACGTCGGTGTCGTCCCTGTTGTCGAAGCAAATAAAGATGGAACTAGGACAAGAAAACAATATGAGGTCGATTTCATCGCAACCATGGGTAGTGAGAAATTATACGTCCAATCAGCCTATAGAATCTACGATGATGAAAAGCTGCAGCAAGAGTCGAATTCGTTCCTTAGAATCGATGATTCGTTCAGGAAGGTTATGGTTGAAGGCGATTTGTATCTCCCGTATACGGATAAGAACGGAATCGAGCATGTCGGTATCGTCGATTTCCTTTGTGATAAGAAATACTGTTCTTAGAATTTGTCACCTTTATTTAAATAAAACTTCATATTTCAACATTCAAAAGCAGGATTTCATAATAATAGCAACCATCAGAAATAATTTTATTGAGGACAATGTCCTTAGAAATGTTTCCTAAAATGTCATTCAAAATGGCACTCTCATGGCACTCACAAATTGTTAAACCAATAATTCAAGTGTTGTTATCATTTATAATGCTATTAAATCGAATTCTCAAACAACAATTAATAACTACATCTGACCTTTTACCTATTCCTCTAGGATTGAAACAAGAATCTTTAACGATAAGATCAATACGAAGATTATTATGAAGCCAATGATTGCACCTATCAGGTCTTTCTTGGTTTTTTTCTTAAGTTCTGCTCATCGCATTTGGAAATCTTTACTCCAAGTACAATACAGTAAATAGTATCTACCGCCACTACAATAGTGATAGTTGGCCAAAGAATGGCGTCTAGATGAATATTTCACCGCTTGGGAACAGTCGATTAAAGCTTGAGAACATAGGGTATTTTTAGTTAAATTCAGTGCTTGAGAATAGTTTAAAAAGAAGCTACATTTTCAACATAACTTCTTAATAATTATAAAAAAATAGGAAAAAATTGTCTCATTTTTAGTATACGTAAATGTTTAAATATATTTAGTAATTACGAAAGGAGATTAACTATTAAAGTATTTATAAAAATTACTTAAAATGAAACTGTAGACGTTAATAAATGAATACAAAATTTAAATATAAAATAATTAATGGTGAATAATAATATGATAAATGCTGAATATAAATTAAGTAAAAATAACAAAAGCAAGATTAAATATATAATGATAAATTAAGAGCAAAATTAATTAAAGAAGGATATCGTATGGATGAGTCTACTAATATTAACCATATGAGTATAGATGATTTCTTTAATTCATATACTTAAGATGATGATTTAATTCCTTAAGAGTTTATTGATAAGGGTACAAAAAATATAATTGATGAATTTGGGAGTATTGAAGCTTATTATGAATATTGCTAGGAACTTATAAAAAATAACATTAAAAAGAAGTTTTAAAAACTTCAATCTATTTACAACATATATATAACATTAGAAATAAATTTTGATAATTAAGAAAGGATAATAAATTATTATGATTAAGAAAAAGAAAACAACTACTTATAAAGTACTTGAGAAAAAAGATGTTGAAAGAATAATTTCTGATTTTTTTTAGGAAAAGAAGTAAAAATAAATGAAATGGATGTCGAGATGATTGATTTAATTCCATTTGAAATTGAATCAGTTAATGATTGTGAACTCGATTGCTTAATTAAGGTCGATGGAGAGTATGTTGTTGATGAAGAGTTCGTTTGTCCACTTGTTGATTACATTCCTAATCAAGCTTTATTAGATGAAAAATACATTTTTGCATTTGATGTAAAAAAATAAAAGTTACAGTCGATATGTCGATAATTCTGATTGATTTACGATTGTGAAAAAGACAATAATTATGAATATTTAAGGAGTATAAAATTATGGCAAATACTAAGATTAGATTTGATAAAAGATTACAATTAGATAGTTCTTTATCTAATTTGGTTAATAATTATAAAATTTCAATAGATTCTAATAATATTGTAGAGTTAACAAATAATAATTCAAAGATTGTAGAAGATCTAATTAAAAAAGATCCAAATTATTGTGGTTTCACTCAAATGGTTTATAAAGAATTACGCTTACAAACTAAGTCTAAAATTCTAAATAACGATAAGCTTGCATGGACTGCTTTTGTTCGAATTATTGATATCGAGAATTCAACACAAGTGTGGAAATTTAGTAGAAATGAGTTTTATAAGCTTATTTATTTTATAATTGATCCATCGAATAATTTTATCAAGAGATTAAAAAAAGGTGATCCTTCTTTAGTTTGCGATTTACAATCTTCAATAAGTACTAAAAAAATTTAGAAGTTTACCGAGTAAAATTTGTAAATATGCATCTGAATGTATGAGATTTGGAGATAATTATTTTATTAATGATTATTATATAAGAAGCATGCTTCCTTATTATTTAGAAAAACATAAAGTAAATTATAGTAGTGTATGTTCAAAAAAGGATTTAAAGAAGATGAAATTTAGAGAATCTTTATCATATGAAAAATTATTTAATTTATTAAATTTATTATTAGTGGAAATTAATAAGACTCAATCACTAACAAAAAGTCAACTAGATCATTTGATTTGGTATAGTTACAAGGGTTATAGTAGATACTAAAAATTTATACTAAGTTTGTTGATTATTTATTGTGAAATATTGATATAACTGCGATCATTGAAATTAACGATGATGTAGAATCATATATTATTTATTTTAATAGTAAAAATATACTACATATGGGTAATAACAAAAACACACTCCTTTGTCTTTCTAGAATTGGTGAATCAAATTTTAGTTTTTTTGATATTAATGATTACGATGAAATGTGTTTTATCATAAATATTTTTGAAAAGATGTGTTAGGTGACAAACTAAATGCAACTAAATTTTAACATTAGATATTTACTATGTT
>CAVKZO010000063.1:0-3867 GCA_963661135.1 Lachnospiraceae bacterium
GACATCTCCTTCTATAAAGTTTGGTTAACTTAATTATAGACAAGATGTCTTTTTTATTTAATTAATTTTGTCTCACATCATTTGATATTAAACATATGTATCTTATTAACTATTTTTATTATAAAAATCATCGACTTCCAATTCTATTTCTTTAGAATTTCTGATAACTTTATAATTGTTCCATGCATTTAAAAATAATTCCTCGTATGTTTTGTACTTGAATCTTTTATCGATTAATAAAACTATTCCTTTATCATTTTTAGTCCTAATAAGTCTTCCAACAGCTTGAGTGACTTTATTTAATCCTACATTTAAATAAGAATATTCGTATCCATTTAGATCGATTGAATTAAAATATTCTTTCTTTAAATTATTTTCAAAAGAAACTGTAGGTAAACCGATACCTATAACTACTACTCCGATTAACTTATCTCCAACTAAGTCGATTCCTTCAGAAAAACTTCCTCCTAAAACGCACACTCCAACATTAGTTATGGTTGTATTTTCAACAAAGTTATCTAAAAATTTTTCTTTTAATTCTCCATCCATATTTTTATCTTGATAAAAAATATTGATATCATCACAATTTAAAGATTCTTTTAATAAATTTAAATATTCAAAAGAAGGAGCAAAAACCATATAATTTCCAACTTTTGAACGAACGAAAGTTTTAATTTCTTCACTAACTTTTTTTAAAGTTAAGAGTCTATCTTTATATAATATTGAAGTATAAGGGTCCAATAACACTTTAAAATTCTCTTTTTTAAAAGGAGAAGGAATCGTGTAAGTTAAGCAATTTTCCCTACCTAAAATTCTAGTCGTATAATATTTTAAAGGAGATAGTGTCGCACTAAAAAATACACTTCCTAAAAAGGTGTAGATTCTATTTTTTATTAAACACGAAAAGTCTAAACAATAAATATAGACACTAACATCTTCTTTTTCTTTAGAAATAAAGAGCCTAAATTTATCTTTATCACTACTATAAATATCATAAATTAAAATAAATTTATAAATTTCTCTATTAAATTCATCTAATTTTTCTAATTTTGTTCTTTTGTGTTTTCTTAAATATTCTTTTATTTCTACGTTATATCTTTTTAAATTTTCAATAAATCCTAATTCAAAATCTTCTAATACATAATTATTTTTTTCATCAAAATCAAAATTATCGATATTGATAAAATATTCTTTTAGTTTATCGACTCTTTTAACTATCGTTTTATTTTTAATCTTATTTAAATATTTTAAAGAATTTAAAAATAAAGATACTGATAAAGATGCAGTGAACATATTGCTGCCCCTTTCAATTAAATTATGAGCTTCATCGACTAACAATAATTTTTTATAATCTTTATCAGGATTAAAGAAATATCTTTTAAAAGATGCGATAGGATCAAATATATAATTGTAATCACATATAATTACATCGCTATAATTTGTTAAATCTAAAGATAATTCAAATGGGCACATCATATTTTTATATGCGATTTCTTTAATCTTTTTTTCATCAAAAATATAATCATCTTTACTTAAAGCTTCTTTTAAAACATCTTTTAGTTTAGTGTAATAATCTTTTGTAAAAGGACATTCATCAGCGTTACATCTTCCTTTTTTATTTTTATTAATACACATTTTTTCTTTAGCTATAACTTCAGTAGTTACAAGTTTCATTCCATCTTTTAAAAAGATATTCATCGCTTTTTTAGCACTTAAAAATCCACTATTTTTAGGTGTAGCATAAAATATTTTGTCTATATTTTTATCTTTAATTTGCTCAATCGCTCCGTATAACGAAGATATTGTCTTTCCACTTCCAGTGCTCGCTTCAATAAAAACAGGATCCTTTTTATCGATGCTTTCATTTACTGAATTTATTAATATTTCTTGTCCATTTCTAACTTCTCTAAAAGGAAATTTTAAATTTAATAAAGATTCATCTCTTTCAATTTTCTTTAATTCAAAAACATCTAAATATCTTACATAATCATATAAATATTCATATACATTTGTTTTTAAATCATCAAAATCGTAGTAAAATTTCTTTTTTAAAATGTCTTTTTTCGTTTGGGATAAATATGTTAAAACAATATTAATATCATCTAAATCGTTATCGAGAGAATAAATTAAGGCATATATTTCAGCTTGGGCTAAATGCCATCTAAAATTCTCTTCATGAAATTTTTCTAAAGAAGTATTACATGTTTTAATTTCTTCAATATAAATCTTATTTTTTTCTTTTATTACACCATCGCATCTTCCTTCAACATTTAAAAGATAATCTCCGATAAAAAATTGACCTTTTAATTGAACTTCTTTAGTGTAGTTTTCACCTTGACGATCTTGATAATACTTATGAAGTCGTGTTCCTTCTAGCATTGTCGTAGTATTAAAAACACGATCGTCAATATCCCCACTTCTAAATAAAAAATCTACTATTTGATGAACACTTAAATTTAAAATTTTCATTTATTTTAATTTAATTTATCTCCAACTTTAAAAGTATTCATATTTCCGTTATAAAAATCTTTATATTTTAAAATTTTCTTACCAGGTCTTTGAATTTCTTCTACTTTTAACGAACCTTCTTTACAGGCAATTAAAAATGAATTTTTTTCATATTTAATTATCGTTGATGGTACGCTAGATTCACTAGATAAACTCGCTTTTAAAATTTTTATTTTTTCGTTATTAAATACAAAATAACAGCCTGGTTCATAACTTAAAGCTCTTATTTTGTTATTTAAATCAACATTTGAAAAATTAATAAAATCTAATATTTCATCTTCTTTTTTGATCTTTTTTGTAAAAGTAACTTTATTTTCGTCTTGTTCAACACCTGTTTCACCTTTATTTATAACCTTATCAATTCCTTCAATAAAACATTTAAGTGCAGCAGGTTTTAATTTTTCTACTAATGAAGTGTAATTATCACTACTTTCAATTGAAACAGAAACTTTATAAAACATTTTACCAGCATCCATTTTATCAACCATTTCCATTAAGGTAATTCCGCTTTCGTTATCACCATTTAATAAACTGTATTGTATTGGGGCTGCACCTCTATATTTAGGTAATAAAGATCCGTGTAAATTGAAACACCCGTATTTAGGCATTTTTAAAACTTCAGATGGAACTAATTGTCCGTAAGCCAAAGTCAAAATAATATCTATCTTCAAATCCTTTAAGAAGGAGTAATCTTCTTTTAATTTTACTGGTTGAAATACTTTTATTCCATGTTCTAAAGCAACTTTTTTACAAGGAGAAGGAGTTAAAATATTTTTTCTTCCAACTGGTTTATCAATTTGAGTTACTAAAGCAACGATATTATATCCTTCTTCAATAAGATTTTTTAAGACGTAACTAGAAATATCAGGTGTACCAAAATAAACTATATTTAATTTTTTAATATCTATCATACTTAAAATTATAATTCACTTTCCCTTCTTTTTATATTTAAATTATTTAAAATAAGCTACAAAGAATCAAATAAATCATTTCTATTGTCGTATTTTTAATATTTTTATCAGTATTTATAAAATTATAAAAATATTTTCTTAAATAATTTTTAGTGTAATCTTTATCTTCATAAATTAAATCTGTATATGTAAAGGAATACTTATCATTAATAAAAATTGTATCTAAGATTGCTTTATACGATTTTTCTAGCGATTCTAAATCATTAGAATAAATATCGATGTTATTTTTGTATTTTTCGTTTATGTTCAATCTTTGAATGCATTTAAATAATAATTGGTTAATAATATTAAATGATAAAATTTTTGATTCGTTTTTGTTTAAATTTAAATACGAAAAAGTTAAATAAGTTTCAAAAATTTCTTTATTTTCAAAGAATTTGTTTATATT
>CAVKZO010000064.1:0-3853 GCA_963661135.1 Lachnospiraceae bacterium
ATTTAGATATATTATCATTAACTTCTTTAGTAAAATCTAATTTAAATTGATCGATATTTTTATTAATTTTAGTAATATTTTCATTTAAATAATAAATTTCTTCTTTAAAATTGTGTTCAATATCTTTTTCTTTTTTATTTAAAGAATTATCTAAATATTCTTTGTTTAAAGAATTAGTATCATTATTCTTTTTAATTAATACTAAAATTAATAATGTTATAGCAAATACTACTAAAACGATTAAAACAATCAATAAAATTTCATTTAAAGTCATAAATACTCCTTTATTTAGATATAATAATTTTATTATTTTTCTATATGAATATAAATATATTTAAAACATATTTGTGGTTTAAAAATAGAACAAAATACCTAAAATTCATGTTCGAAAATTTGTTAAAATAGCAAATTAGTCATGTTCAAAAATTTGTAAAATTGCATTAAAAAAATAAAGTTTTTTTAAAGAATATTAAATAATAAAAATACTAAAATAATTGAAAATTAAATATATTTTTACAAAAATAAACTATTTGAATCTAATAAAAAATCAAAAACATTCATTATTAATATCCCTTCTTCGTTATAATGTGAAGGAATATTGTTATCTGTTATTATTATCTTTTTAAAAGAATTATCGATTTTTAGTAAAGATCTTTTTTCTTGTGCTTCTTTTTTGAGTGTAGATAAAGCCAAAGCAGATTGAATGTAATATCTATTAAATCCTTTATTAGCTACAAAATCTATTTCTAATCTTTGCCTCACTCTATTACCATTTTTATCTATTACTCTTTGTTCAACTACACCAACATCAACACTATATCCTCTCAATTTTAATTCGTTAAAAATTATATTTTCTAATAAATGAGTTTCTTCTATTTGCCTAAAATTAATTTTAGCATTGCGTAATCCTAAATCAGTAAAATAATATTTAGAAGGTGTATTAATATATTTTTTCCCTTTTACATCATATTGTCTCGCTTCATCAATAATAAAAGAATCTTTTATATATTCAATATATTTTTCTATAGTGTTTCTAGTTATCGATTTATTTTTTAGCGATTTAAATGTGTTGCTCAATTTAGAACGTTTGTTAATGAACCAATATTTGAAGACAAAATATTTAATATATCATCAATTTCTGTATCGTTTTTTCTTTTAAATAATTTTCTTGTTTCATATTTCCTCCTAAATTTAAAAAGGACACTAACATGTTTCTCCGTCAGCCAATGGAGAAACGACAGTTAGTGTCCATATTTTTTCAACTTTAAAATTATTCCAAATTTTTATTTTTTTTGTAATTATTTTTTCTACGAAAGCGTTCTTTTTTTATTAAATAAATAAACATTAAGATAAAATTAAGATTTTTATATTTTTATTTCAATTTTTTTACTGAGCTATAACATTTTATTTATAAAATAAGGAGATTATATGAAAAAGATAAAAATTATAGCATTAACATTAAGTGCACTTGCTCTAGCAAGTTGTAATACCGTAACTCCACCAGGGGGGACACTCCAATCGTTCCAGAAGAATCATCAATTTGGACTGAAGAACAACAAACATTATTAAAAAAATATTGTGGAGATGTCTTACCTTCAGTAAGTGATAAATTCGTGGGCAATATCACTGTCGAAGAAGAAACAGATAGTTACAATAATACATATTTAGTTATTTACGATGAAGCTACTGAATTTACAATTAAAGAATATGTCTACGATTTAGAAGATGCTGGATGGAGAGCGATTGTTCCATATAACGGATCAGTATTTCAAACTAATAGTAACGGAACAGAATTTGTTGAATTAACAAAAAGTTCAGCTGATAAATCCATCGGTTACGATATGACTTATTATTTCCAACCATCCTATGAAGATGATGATGGAAATACAGTTCATTCTTCTAACGTTATTCTTGTTTATAATGATTTAGACGCTAAAGGTAATGGAGATACTGCATGGGATGAAGATGATGTAGCAACAATTAAAGAAACATTGACTACTACTATTCCTTTTGTAGAATTAGGTGCAACATACATTATCGGTCAAAGTAGTGAAAATAGTAACATCTTAGTTCTTCAAGATATGTATACAGTAGATTTAGTTGAAACGTATTCTAAAGAATTAATTAAAGATGGTTTTAAAATAGATGATGCATCAAGTAAAGAATATGATTCTTACTATTTAACTAAAACTCTTAGTGATGGAGCTACTTTAACTGCATCATTATACTATTTAAATGGTAATAACTTCTACTTCTTATATACACCTAAAGTAACTACATACGATTCATGGCCAACTGAAGTTACAGATGAAATTGAAGAAGCTACAGGTGTAGAAATTCCTGAATTTGAAATTGCTGAAGACGGAACTTATTTAGTATTTAAAAAGAATAATACATATTATATTCAATCTAGTACTCTTGAAGAAGATTTTAGTCCATGGGATTATACTTACGAATTAGATGAAATCTTAAGTCAAGATGCAGAGACATGGAAATATGTAAACTGGGAAGAAACAATAGCTGTTGATTACGCTTATTCTTACGATTGGGATACAATGTCATATAGTGCATTCCAAGTATCAATTGAATTAACCACACCAACAAGCACATTCTCTACTTCTTGGCCAACAGAAGTAATCTCTTCAACTCTATCATCTTTATTTGGAATTACAAATGTAACAGTTCCTACATTACCTAATGAAAGTATGTCGTTCCCTGATAAAGCTATGAAGTATGAAATTAGAGGTGAAGATTATTTTATAGAAAGATATGAATATTACTATGAAGATATGAAAGAATGTCCAGATGATTATGATGGAATTGGAGAATATTCAACTGACGAAGAAATTCAAGAAGCAGCTAAAGCTCTCGCTAAACAAGAAACTGGTGTTTATATTTCCTTCTACGATGAAGAAATGGCAACTTATGAAGCTTATGAAAAGATTTTAAGCGATGCTGGTTGGTATAGATATTATGATGATTACGATAATACAGTATATGAAGATCTAAATGGTAAAGTTGGTATCACTTTAAGTGGATATTCTAATTCTGATACTGGAATCGGAGATACTCATATATTTATCCATTATGGAACTCAAGAAGAACACGAAGCTGAATTTGAATTTGAAGATAGCGAAGTTACTGCAGCAATCGGTCAAACAAAAGAATTAACCTTAAATAAAAATATGATTTCAGGTACAGTTACATTCAGCTCATCTGATACAACAGGAAAAATTACTGTCGACGAAGATGGTGTTGTTACAGTCACTGAAGATTGTGAAGATGGTACAACTGCTACTATTACTGCTTCAATAACTGTTAATGGTGAAACTTTAACTACAACTTGTGTTGTAACCGCTAAAAAATATCTTGACTACGATGGTGAAACTACACTTAATAAAGTTTGCGAACTTATGAATGCAGAAGATTATGCTTCCTCTGTTACAAAAGATTCATATGATCGTAATGTAATTGAATATGATTTGGGAGAAGAAGTTAATGTCAGTTCAGTTAAATCAAAAGTTGAAAACAGTTTCATACCTGAAGGATTTGAAGCTTTAAAAAATCCGGATTCAGAAGATGGATGGGCTGAATCAACAGTAGATGATGAATATACTGCTCAATTTTTAGACTATAGTTGGTCTTCAGAACTTGAGGAAGATAAAACAGTTTTACTAGAATTCTTTATTTTTCAAAACAATGAAGGACATTATATTCTTCGAGTAATGTCATTTTAAAATAAAATCAACAAAAAAACTATCTCAAAAGATAGTTTTTTGTTTGCAATTTATGTTGATTTATCGAAAAACCATTAGTAAAATTATATATCCGAAAATTATATTTTCTATAACAG
>CAVKZO010000065.1:0-3739 GCA_963661135.1 Lachnospiraceae bacterium
GGATATATATAGATACCGAGTGTGATCAATGTTTGTATTATTTGTATTAAATATATATTTATATTGTCGCTGCTACTAAATATTAAATATTTAATATATTCTATGAATATACATATATCTTTGATTATATATTTGATTCCATCCAATATATAATCAAATCTACTCAATTTAAAGAACTGTATAGAGAATATATATAAAAATACTGTAATAAAACTAGATAGTAAACTACAAGCGTAACTATATTCTTTTTTAAATATGTAGTTACGTAACATTATAAATATAGTTAAAAATGTCAATATAAAGAATATTAAAGGCAACGTCTCTTTAAGTGTTAAATTATATTTTAATATATCATGTATCATAGTCCTCATAATTACTTAATATTCTCCATTAAATCATCACCCCATTTAGAGATGTATTCTTCTATTATTTCCCATGTGATCATGCCTTTACCTATAGCTACTCCTAAATATTTACAAGGTAACATATCATATATTTCTTTAGGAAAATATTGTTCAAAACTTTCGTATTCTAATAAACCAAATGTTTCTATATCTGTATCCATTTTTTCTTTATCAAAAGCTAATGTTTCTGGATCGTATTCGAAGATATTGAAAAGACCGTCAATACCTCCACCAATACTTAACATATTATCCGAAATAATATTTAAATTATTTGCAGTTACAGGCGAACAAATTTTCGTTAATTTTTTATATTTTTTAACGCTTACAAGTTTAGTTTTTGACATTTCTAAATCATTATTAATATATATAAATTCGTGGCCGATAAAATCTCGATAATTAGTATAATCGAAATAAACATACTTATTTAAAGTAGCATCAAAGAATCCATGTTCATAAACAAAATCAGTAGAATTACCGTTATCAAACTCTATTTTAATAACATCATAATTATCTTCATTACACTCAATATCATCATTTATTATTACTTTAGTTTTTTCAATACTACCATTTTCATGATTAAAAGACATAACTAAGTCATCTTTTTCAATTAATCCAGCTTCTTTATATGTTCCATCTGCCATTAAAATTTTTGAAAATGGTAAAATACATCCCCCCTTACCTTTTGCAGTGTATTCTCCAGAAGCACTTAAGCTTTTAGAAACACCATCAGATGTCGTATAATTTAAATTTACGCTAACTTTATATGTATGATTGCTGCCATCATTTTTTGCTGGTGTTGAGAAGGTTGCACTTAATTGATCATCACTTCTAGCAAAATTTAAAATACCATCATCATAAGTCCAGTCGACTGGTAAATCGATTATACTACTGTATTTTGTAGGTAAAATTTGAATTTTTATTGTATAGTCTACTTTAGTATTATAGTCAGATTCACCATTTGACGGATTTAATATTATATCTTCAATATCAAGTAAAGCTTTTACCCAATATTCTCCATTGAAAATATATGATTCATTGATTAAAAAATTAGAGTAATTTTCACTACTTATTCCATCAATATAGCCACAACAATTTTCAGAATGCGCCTCAACAGAATCAGCTTTTGCACTTGTTCCACTCCCTGTACTACTTAAAACTTCCACCGAAGTGAAAGAGTCTTCAAAATTTGACGAAATTAAAATTTTTGCATTTTCATTTTCACTTGATATATATCCACCAAATTTAGAATTAATTATAATTTTACCATTTACTATAAGTTCACTAGCTGGTAAATTTAAAGGACTAACCTCATCACCCCCAGTAACAATTTTGGGGCAGTAACCTTGATAGAATATAATTGGTTGATTAAAAACGCATTTTGCATCACTTTCGATTTGTAACTTAGAACCACTCAAAAACTTGAGCATACAATCAATAGTTAATGTTCCTACTTTTTGATAAATTTCAAATTTACATGATATAGGGCTTACAAAAGCACTACTTTTAAAAGAAATTAAAAAATTATATTCTATTTCATATCCATCAACACTTGCTATTCCGTATATTTCAATTTTTGTTTTATTAATTTTATCTTCGGTGACATCACTATAAATATCATTAGTTGTAAATGAAAACGAAGTCGAATTATATTTCATCATAATATAACCATCATATAATTTAAACAAGCAATCATCGTTTTCAGTTCCAATAAAATTAATTGTACTTTTATTAAAAGAATTGCTAGCATATAAAGCTGCATCACCAATAAGTTTAGCGCCTTTATTATAACTTGTTTCAACAGCACTATTAGGAAAATCATAATATCCAAAAGGAAAAACACCATTTTGAATATCATTATAATTATTGCAAGCAGCCGAATAACTTCCTCCTCTAAAATCATATATAACAAAAGGCATTTTAAATTGACTACCACTCAAATTTTGTACAGCAGAATTATTGTCTTTTTCACTTTCTTTGATATAACCATAGAGGTTTATTTTATTATAATTAATAATTTTAGATTTACTTTCTAATAAAATTTCACAATATTTTCCTACAGTTTGTCCAGTTGGTTTTTGATTTCCATCACCAGCTCCACAAACACCAGCAATATTTAATGTACCCTTATTTGTTATAGTTATATTTTCTTTGATAGTAAGCAAATTTTGTCTATATTTTTTAACATTATCTTCATTAGAATCTGCAAATGTAAATTTAGAACCTGCACAAATATATTTGTCATAACTTACCCAATCACTATATGTACCATCACCATTATCATCATATGGTAAAGTTAAAGTAACTCCACTTTTAATTGTGCAATCTTTAGTGATAGTAGGATTAGTTCCTGGTATGACAATAATCTCTCCTGAACTTGTATTAGCTAAAGCAGATTCTATAGAAGTATAGTAAGTATTAACGTTATTAGTTCTTATGTATGCTACTTTTTTATAGACTACATCATCGCTATCTTTACTAGGTTCTACAGTTACTTCACTACTAGTATCGCTATCGATATACCAGTTAGAATAAGCGATATTAGTATCAATACAGGAGAAAGCTAAAATCAATATTAAAAATAAATATTTAAATCTATATTTCATGATTCAACCCTCGCTTGAATTTGAAATTTTAAATTGTAATCAGAGCTATGAGTTCCAGCTAATTTAGTATATACATTCTCTTTAAAACTAGTTTCATAACTAGAAAAATCAAAACTATACGTTAACGTAAAATATAACTCACTACTATCTAAATTTTCTTTTAATTTGTATATAACTTTATATAAACTATTATCACTACTAATAGTAGGACCATAATCTTTATCTTGACTAATAGAGCTAGATTCACTACTATCACTACTAGTTTTATATGTTAATGTAGTATTTTTGATAGAACTTAATAAAGCACTACAACTAGTATTAAAGTTATAGTAATAAATACATAAATTCATAGTGCTTTGTCCACCTAAATATGATGAGATGGATTTACTGCTATCGTTTAAATTAATATTGAAATTGATAACTATATCTCCAGTAAACTTAATGATTCCTCCTGGAGCAGTATCTTGATCATCATTAGGAACATATATTCCATCCTCACAAAAATTGAAGGTAGTAATATCTTCGTAACTTATATAAGGATTGATATCAATATAATAAGAACTATTTATATTGATATCTTTAGAATCATATAGAACACCTATTCCTAATTCACTAGTAACCCAGCTAGAAAATCCTATTCCAACAAGCGATAAACTAGACAAAGTTAAAAAAACTACACTAAATGCTTTAAGCATCCTCTTTCTTCTTTGAAAGTGAGTAAAATTCATATAT
>CAVKZO010000066.1:0-3434 GCA_963661135.1 Lachnospiraceae bacterium
CGATAATTCTTGACATTTGAGGGGGGGGGGTATAATTAAAATATAGGAGGATAATTTATATTTTTTATATAGTTAAACTATTTCTCTCAATAATGAAAATTATTTGAATTTGAATTAAAATTTTTACTGAAATAGATGATTCAAATAAGTGATTAGTAATTATTGAAGGAACACTAGAAACCATAATTATAATAATAAAATTATTTATTAAGTAATTATTAGTTGCCTATTAGTGGGGATTGGTTTCAAATCTTCATTTCATTGTCAAAAAATTTTAAGGCGGCAGAATAAAATTTTATTTTATAGTTAATATAAATTTCTATTAATAAGGTAATAAAATGTTAACTGCTCTTAAAATTTAATGTCTTAAAGATTTTGAAAGGAGAAAAAAATAATATGTTTGAAAAATTTAAAGCAAAAAGAAATGAAGAACGATTTAAAGCAAAAATGTCAGCTTTTTATAGAGCTCATCCTGAATGTGAATGGTTTTCTGATAGTCTTGCTGAAAGAGGAATAATAGGTGATGCTGATATAACTAATTATGGAGATGAAGAATTAGTAGAAAAAATAAAAAATCGGTATGTTTATAAAGAAATTAAGGCTTTAAGGCAAGACGGAGATCAACCAGGTGAAGAATATATTCGTTATTGGGAAAAATGTATAAAGAATAACGAATATCCTGATAATAAAGGTGGATATGAAAAACCAGTATTAGGTTCAATGCGTGATGAGGATAATCAATCTTATCTTGCATCTTACGTTATAACAGCTTTGAAAGCAGATGCTGATTTTTGGTATGAGAAAGATAATTCTTTAAAAAGAGAAGCAATACCTTATGCGACACTCTACAAAGCAACAAAGAAAGAATTGGGTGATATTAAACAAATTTTAGAGTGGTCATTAATTGCGGACACTTATAATTTTCTTAGAGGAAACTCTGGTTATGTAAAATTTGCTCGTGCAATTCTTAAAGCGTATTATTTACATGGTGATTCTCTACTTTTTGAAAAGACTATGAAAAGATTAACATATGTAGAAACAATATCGTCTACCAATAGTTTTTATCATGATTCTGGTGTTCCTATTACAATTGGGAGTATTTTGGGTATTCGTTTTAACTTAATAAATGAACAAGAAGAGGATCATCTTTATGGTGCTTTTTCTCGAAGAATTAAATTCGATTTATCTGCACCATCATTGTTTTATGTAAGTAAATCATGTTTTAGAGGGTTTATTGGTCGTCCAGCAATTGATTTTGCTGGTCCAATCGCAGAAGCAGTTATTAAATATATTCTTTTAAATGAAGAATATTGGAAAGGTTTAGAGCCTGAGAAAGAAAAAGAGATATGGAAATATATTGATAAATTAAACGTTCAAGCTTATCAAGAAGCTGAAAATCAACGTAGTCGTGAATTTGATGAATTTAGAAAAAAGGAAGCGGAAGAGAAGAGGGAAATTGAATAACTTTAAAAAATTAAAATTTATATTAAAAGAAGGCAATATAATTTTAATGATTAGTTAAATACAACTTTCAACAACATCACTAAAATTTATTTTAACAAGTTTTAAAGTAAAATAGTTGTGATAAATGTTGGTTTTATTGATCGATCGGTAGAAGTAATTATATTGGTGCAATTGAGTAAATATATTATGATTATAGAAAGGAATTAAATATTATGGAAAAAGAAGCATTAAAAGAATTTAGTGGTAAGATTGTAGGATATATCGAAACTAGATCAAACGGAGATAAAGTTGGTACAGATTTTTATGGAAGAATTGTAGGATATTATGTTAAATCATCTAATAATACTAAAGACTTTTATGGTAGAGTTGTTGCTCAAGGTGATACTTTAGCAAGTTTGGTTTGGAATTCAAAAAGATAATAGATAATTTATATTATTAATATTTATAACCCACCTAGGTTTAATACTTAGATGGGTTTTATTTTTATATAGTGATGATATAAATAATTTAATTGTAGATATATTAGTAAAGATAACACATGTAACTTCATTGATAATAGTGATAATTCTTGACATTTGAGGGGGGGGGGTATAATAAAAATAAAGGAGAATAAAATATGAAAAATAAGAATGTTAAAAATTATAGTAAAAGTCTTGGAGGAGCAATTTTATCAATATTAATAGGATTAGTGATTGGTATTCCTCTTATTGTTTTTGGCAATAAGCTCGATGTTGGATGGATGTTGATAGTTGGCTTAGTTGTTATAATTTTGGGTGTTGCTGGAGCGTTGGCTGTTTTCACTGTTTTTAGAGATAAAGCTAGAAAGAAATGTTCTGAATGTGGAAAAAGTATGAAGGGTGCTGAATATACTTGGCAATTAGATCATTATAAAGAAAGTGGTAGAGATGGTGAAGTTTATATTACTTATTATTATGATGTTCATGCTTTTTGTCCACATTGTGGAAAAGAAAAACATTTTACTCATTCATTTGCATGTAAAGATAATAGTAATCCAGATGTTGGTATTAGAAACTATTTAAATAATTTATATAGGAAATAAATATTAATATGAATAATTTTAATTTGCTCATAACATTAATCTCTAAGTTGAAAATTGGAACAACTTTTTCGATAACACAGGATTGGTTATTGGCAAATGGAATACGTACTACAGCAGGCAATACTAAGTCATTAGGAAAACAATTTGCTAAAGTGTATTCCAAATATAATTGTGATTTAATTAGCAAAGGTTCAGATAATTTAAGACTATATAAAAAGAAATAATCATCAGATTGATTTATTTTAAATAAAAAAATATTGTTGTTTAAAATAATATGTTTTAAAGTCGGTTTTAAAATATAGAATTTGTATCAAAAATAAAATTAAAAGTTGAATAAACTGAAAACATGAAGATATTGATACAGAGATTGATCAGTTAGAAATTTATAAGGACCATTTAAATGATTTAGATAAAATCGAAAAGAGAAGGAAAATAAAGCTATATTACTTGTTCCAGAAAGAGCAAAAACCTTTTTTATTAATTACGATGTTGATGTTTCTGTAATGTCTTATCATGATTTAGCTCGATTTTTTAAAGGTAATGAAACATTATTACCTAGAGAATATAAAAAAGATTTCCTAAATGCTATTTACAAACACTCTTTAACAAATGAAGAAGAGGCTAGACTAAAGTTTAATTACATTTTAAAAAGTAATTAAATTCTGTACTATCATTCTTTTTTAATTTATTAAAAATACTTCCAATGTGGCACTTTTTTGATTAAAGAATATAAACAATAATATTAATGTCAATTGTAAGAGAGACAACTTTTATCTCCTTTCTATCAGTGGTTGTGTTTCCTCGTTTTCCATATCAATGTCTCTCTTACAATTGAAAGAATTAAGGAAGGTAAATTTATGAAAAGAAAAATTTTAATTGGAACTTGTTTAGCTTTAAATTTAATAGGTTT
>CAVKZO010000067.1:0-3397 GCA_963661135.1 Lachnospiraceae bacterium
TTGAGAGGTCGGCTTCAATAAAAATTGGCTTGATAAACCTCTAGGAGTAGTGGAAGCAATCTCCGCTCAGTAGTGGAAAATAACTCTCCACTACGTTCTCCACGCTTTTTGCAAAATTCTCCACGCACCGCTTAATCCCAATAAGTCCCTTCTAGTCCCTACTTACAAGGCAAAAAGCCCGTAACTAAGGCAAAAATTAGGGATAGTGGTCCATTGCTTAGACGAAATCGCACATTGGGATGAAGGACTCAAAAAACTTTTTTGGGTATTGCAGTTCTTTGTAGTCCTCTGAAAAGGCTTCTTCCTCATGTGATAAAGGTTTTTTTGCCAAACATCAAACCCGACTCAAAAAAATACTCTTCGTCGAAGAAATAATGCTTTGGTATATTAAAATTCTAATATTACCAACAGGTATTAATTTTTCAATTCATAATACCATAATGTGACTAAATCACTTGATATTATAAGTATTCTGGTGTAAACTTGGTAATGTAAGAGGTGTAAGATGGAATTGTTGCCAAAACTAATAACGAAAGAGAAAGTCATAAATCAATTCAAAGACGATAAGCAATATTCGAACTGGATCTCGAATAAGCTTAGATCAAAAGTCTACGTGAAAATACGAAACAATCTTTATGCTTTAATCGACCCTTCAACAAATGACATTTATTCAACTAAGTTCGAGATTGCCAGCAACATCTCGGAGACCTCCTTTATTTGCTTTCATTCCGCTCTTGAGTACTACGGTATAGCCAACCAGGTCTTTAATGATATCACGGTCGGTAGCCTAACGAAATTCAACGATTTCGTTTACAGGGACAATGAGTTCATTTACAAGCGTTATAAGAGCATGGCGTTCGTGAATGACGTCGTCAGCGAGGGGATAAGGGTTACTTCACTTGAGAAAACAATCGTGGACTGCATCGACGAAATAGATTTCTCTGGTGGGATAGAAGAAGTGCTTAACGCCCTTGAACAAGTCAAATACCTGAAAGAGGAAAGATTAATCGAGATTTTAGAGGATATCGACAAAACGTTCTTATACCAAAAGGTCGGGTATTTTCTTGAAATATACAATGACCAATTGAATCTGTCTGAAAATTTCTTCAATCAATGCAAATCGCATTTGACGAACAAGACGAACTATCTCATGAAGGGCGAATTCAAAAACGCGGTTCTTAACAAGGATTGGAACCTGATTGTTCCAAAAAACATCAAATCGTGCATTAACGGAGGCTATTGGTGAATTACACAAAACAGTATTTGACAGAGTTAGCTTCAAAAACCAATTTCATTAAGGATAATCTAGAGAAGGTGCTAAGACTATCAGAGATATTGAGGTTTCTGAATTCGGACTCGTATTTTCAGGGCAAGCTTGCTTTGAAGGGAGGTACGGCAATTAACCTAACATTGGTGGATTTACCACGACTTTCGGTTGACATTGACCTGGATTTCACAAACAACCTATCAAGAGAAGAGATAGAGAAAACAAAATCTGAAATGAGCAAGAAGCTAGCTGATTACATGTGGCAAGAGGGTTATTCCTTGAATGTGGAGCCTAGAAAGCATTATGCCTTGCTTTCCTTTACGTTCGCCTACATGAATAACGCCGGCACCAGGGACAGCATCAAAGTGGAAATCAACTTTATGGACAGATGCCATGTTCTGCCTTTGGAATATAAGAGAATTAAAGGGAAAGGCGTTATTGAAGGATTCGATGTGCTAGCATTGAACGACATCGAGCTTTACGCAAGCAAAATAAACGCTCTCCTGTCACGAACTACGCCAAGGGACTTGTATGACGTGAACGTCATGATCAATAGCAACATCATTGAAGATAACGATCTATTAAGGAAATGCCTGATCTTTTACAACATGGTAGGAGGAGAGAAGGACATAGATGATATTTCGTTTGAGAACATTGAAAGCATAAATTTTGCGAAATTCAAAACCCAGCTAAAGCCGGTGTTGGCCAAAAACGATAAATTCAATCTGGATGAAGCGAAAACTAGCGTCATCGGCTACTTGAAAATCTTGATATCGATAAAGGAAGATGAGAGAAAGTTTATAAAAGAATTCAGGAACAAGAACTACAAACCTGAGTTGCTGTTTGATGACAAGGCGACAATCGAAAATATAAAATATCATCCGATGGCGTTATGGAGATGCCCATGCACAGTGGAATCATTTCGCAAAGAAAACGATGCTGAGATGGAATGAAATTCATTATTTAAATGGTGCATTGAATATTTCAGTGCTTGGGAACAGGTAGTTTAATGCTTGGGAACAAGTAATATTTACAAATAAAAAAGAATTTCTAAATAATATAAATACTTGAAAATTTGATAATAATTTCAAGTAGAAAAGGAGGTTCATCACTATTTTTAAAAAGACGAAAATAAAAAAAATCCTAAATCATTAAAAATAAATATAAAAATGCTGGACAATCATATATTGCTTATAATTGATTAATCGTTAACTAATTGACCATCAGAAAAAGATGTTAAATTTCTTTATGAGTTATTCAATTTAAGAAGTGGAGTCAATTCAGCAATTTTTATCTCCCAATTTGATAAATCAACCTAGTATGAGAGATTATGAGGAGGTGTTATTGTAGATTCAATCATGGCTAGAATTTGTCGTAATGCATATATAATCACACAATCTACAAATAATATTAGAAAATATTTTGATAATGGAAAATTAAATTTATTCATTAAAGAAATAGAATCAAAATAGTTTTAATTATTAAGAAGTTATGCTGAAAAATGTAACTTCTTTTTTAACTGTTCTCAAGCAATGAAATATTCAAGTAACAATTAATCCAACCTTTCATATTTGTGTAAGTTACAAACAGTGTGCATTTTGCACAGTCTTTGTCATGTAGATAGTCAAAAATAGTGGTTTTATGCTTATTTAAGTTGCAATTTGTTTGTTGAATGGTGATTCTTCCTTTATCCAATCAATTGTTTTTCTTTTAACAGTTTTCTTTATCTCCAAAATCAGCTTTAATATTTGGAGATAATTTTGTTTAATTCTGTAATCATCAATTCTTAGAAGATTACAAATTTGCCTAATATCGATAAATACCATGACGCCGAAAATGGTTCCTAATTAAATTTCTCTAAGTACAGCTAAATGTATATTGATTCTGCAAATTATCAATGAGTTACTTTGATTATCGCCAAAAATATGTTATGATTTTGGTGATAAATAAGAAAAGAGGAGCATTTTATGAGAAAGATTTTTGATTATTCAAAGCTAATCGATAGAAAATTCGATAAGGAAACGATTAATTACATCGGTCTCATCCATGAATTCAAGGGGAGGCAAGAGCTTTTTTTGAATCAAAGAAAAGATGATTTAGACAAACTAATTGAAATATCAAAAGTTCAAA
>CAVKZO010000068.1:0-3013 GCA_963661135.1 Lachnospiraceae bacterium
TGAATAAGTATGACATTAACTGATTGATAAGCAAGATTTTTTGATTTTTCAATCAAACATGAAATATCATTATATATATCGTTAGTGTGATTTGTATCAGATAGTATTGGTAATTTAATACTATCTTCTTCTGTTTGATTTTTTAACAAATTAAATTTATTTAAAACTTCATAACTAGGATTAAAATGACCATTTTCTAATCTATTTACTGTTGTAAAATCAATATCAAGTTTTTTTGCTAGTTCGACTTGAGTCATGTTGTTTTTAATTCTATATTTTCTAAGCTCATCTTTAAATTCCATAACGATATACTCCTTTGTGATTATTATAGCATAGATGCTATATACAATAAAGCTTGTAATTAACAAAAGAAAAATAGTGGCCGTGACCACTATTTGTTCTTCTTTCTATTACGGGCAACATTCATCTGTGCCCTTACAACGAAATGGCTAGGTACATAATAAATTCCGATTATGCAACTGGTGTTCGTCTCCTTTTCTTTTGGTGGAGCTAATAAGAAATGAACACTAGTAAAAGTATACGTCAAAAATTAACACCGTTATATAAATAAAATTAATTTGATAACCTTCTAGTATGAAAGCTAGGAGGTTTTATTTATGGGAGAAATACATCGATATTATACAGATCAAGAAAGATATGAGCATTGTAGAAAACATCGTTTATCAGGTTTAAGTGTAGCTGAGTATGCTAGAAAGAATAATCTTAATAGAAATACTTTTAAAGACTGGATAAGAGCTTATAATAACATTAATGGTAAATTTATTAATGTATCCGCTGCTTGTGATAATGAAAATGAAATAATAGATAACGAATTGTTTAAAACTAATATTCTTTCTGAAGCTGAAAAAGTTAAGAAAAGCAGTCATTTTTCTAGGTTTGATCATTCTATTGTTGTAATTGAATATAAAGAAGTAAAAATTACTACATCTTTAGAACAAGCGGAAAGGATATTAAGTAATTTATTATCATGATTAATTTTGGCGAAAACAAAAACATTTATATCTATTCAGAAATGGTAGATATGAGGATGGGACTACCTAAAATTCAAATGATGGTAGTAACAAACTTTTCAAAGATGGAAATAAGACATTCAATATTTATTTTTTGCTCCAAAGATAGAAAACAAATAAAGCTTTATTATGAAGATGATTATGGATGTTGGTTAATGCAAAATAGATTGCATGAAGGTGGATTTAAATGGCCTAAGTTATTAGAAAGTAAAAAGATAACTAAAACTGAATTGATAGGATTATGTAAAGGGTTAGAAATAATTGAATCAGACACTAAAAAAGAAAGTAAAAAATATGAATATTTTTAGAATTTTAGTCTATATTACAAAGTAATATAGACTAATTTTCATTTTTTTGATAAAATTTAACTATGAATAACAACGACTTATTAAAGATAATCGAGCAACTAAAAAAAGAAAACGAAAGTCTAAAAAATGATAAATTAAATTTAGAAAACAAAAACATAGAATTAGAAGATAAATTAGCCAAAAAAGAAGCTGAGCTTTATGAAACCAATAAAAAGCTAAATGATGCTCTTTTATCAATTTCTTTACTACAAGAAAAAGAAAAAATTGAAAGAACAAGAACTTTTATTCCTAAAGGCGAAAAAATTAATGATATCGTTGTTAATGAAGCTGAAGAGACATTAAAAGAAGAAAAGAAGGTTCGTAAAACTAATAAAGGTAAAAAATATAATAAAAAGAAATTCGATTATGAAAAATATGTTACTGAAACTAGAATTATAGAACCTGAAGAAAAAGTTTGTCCTAAATGTGGGACTATATTAGTTGAAGCATCTTCAAAAACAAGATATGTAGTAGAAGTAGTCCCTTCTACTATTAAAGTAATTAAATTAATCAAGAAAAGTTATAAATGTTCTAATTGCAATAAACAAGACAATAAAATATATTATCCTCTTGCTAACGATGGATTTAATGGAAGTATATTAACTCCTTCTCTAGCTACATATATTTTGTATCATAAATATGAATTAGGGATCCCTTTTGAACATTTAGCTAAGCATATATCTAAAACTGTTGGATTTGAAATAAATAAGCAAAACTTAGCTAATTACGCTTCTAAAACAAGCAAAATATTATCACCTATATTTGAAAGAATGAAACAAGATTTATTAAATAATACTCCTAAAGTAATTCATTCAGATGAAACAACTTTAGTAATTAGTAAAAGGCCCGAAGAAGATAAAGAAAGAAAAAACAGTTACGTTTATGTATATACATCAAGTTTCTATGATAAAAATCAAATAAGAATCTATGATTTTCATGAAACTAGAAGCATAACTGATACGACAAAATGGCTTAAAAATTATGAAGGTTATATAATTTGTGATAATTTTAGTGGATACAATAAATTAAAGAAAGAAAATTCAAATATTAAACTTCAAAAATGCTGGGCACATGTAAGAAGAAGATATGCAGATATTGTAAAAAACTTACCAAAAGATAAAAGAAAAGAATCTAAAGCATTTCAAATATTAAACGAAATATCAAAGTTATTTGAATTAGAAAAAACTTATAGAAAAAGTAAGTTAACACCAAATGAAATTGCTTCAAAAAGACAAATAGATATGCCTGCAATTAAAGATAGAATATATGAATTAGTATTTAATTCCACTCCACACCCTTCTTCTAAACTATTTGATGCTATAAATTATACAAAAGAATGCTGGAATGACTTATTCACTTATTTTGAAGATGGACATGTTGAAATGACAAATAATACAGCTGAAAGAGCTGTTAAACCTTTTGTCATACAAAGAAAAGTGTTCCAAACATCTGGATCTTATGCAGGTGCAAGTATAACAACTAAACTATTCTCAATTATTCAAACCGCATTGATTAATGGTATTAATGTAGAAAAGTATTTGAATTATGTATTAAAAAATATAAATATAGAACCAATAGACAATTTATTGCCATATTCAACTAATATAAAAGATAAAATTAAGTAGTGGGTTGAAT
>CAVKZO010000069.1:0-2814 GCA_963661135.1 Lachnospiraceae bacterium
TCCCGTTTGCCGTAGCAACACAAGACTCCTTCCGTAGTTAATTTCTCAAACATTCAATACAAAGATGCTTTGCATCTTTTTTATTTTAATTTGTGTCAAATTATTTTAAATATTTTTATTTTTTATCTTGTGTTGTCTTGTGTTATGTGATATTATATTTATATAAATAAATATAGGAGGCATATAATTATGAGTGTATTTCTAAGAAAACAAAAACTAAAAAGAGGAACATACCTTTCTTACGTTGAAGCAACCTACTATCCAGAACTTCAAAACACTAAACAAGTGACAATTAAAAAAATAGGATATGTTGAAGATTTAAAAAAGGATTATGTAGACCCAATCGCATACTTCACTTTGGAAGGTAAGAAACTTTCTACTGATTCATCAATTAAATATCAAGAAAGCAAGGTTGAAAAAGCGCCTCGTGAATCTTCAATAAAAAATATCGGTTATTTTCTCCCTTCAAGAATCTACGATAAGTTCTCCATGAAAAGTGAATTTAAATTTTTAACTTTAGATAGAAAGTTTGAATTTGAACCAGAGAATGTTTATAAATTTTTACTTCTATCTCAAATTTTAATGCCTCAAAGTAAAATAAAAGAATTCGAGAAACAAGATGTTTTCTTAGATAAATTCGATTTTAGTGACGATCAAATGTATGATGCAATCAAGTTCATTGGTCAAAACAAAAAGTCTATTCTTGAACATATTCGCTTTGAACTTCAATCATTTTATAAAATCGAGAAATCACATTCATATTTTGATGGAACTAATATTTATTTTGAAATCGATAAAGAAACCGAAATGATTAAAAGAGGACCTGAGAAAAATAATAGACATGATCCTATTATTGGTCTTGGTCTACTTTTAGATGGTCGAGGTATTCCACTTAACTATACAACCTATCCAGGTAACCAAAGCGAACAAAAAGAAATGCATAAAAATTTAGCGGCTCTTAAAAAGGCTGACAACATAACTGGAAAAACAATTATTGTCGCAGATAAAGGATTAAATTCTGGAGACAATATGTTTGAAGCTATTAAAAATGGTGATGGCTATGTTGTCTGCCAAAAAGTTAGAGGTGGCAGCGAAGATTTAATCAAATGGATTCTTGATGAAAACGACTATGAAGTTACTAGAGACGATAATAACGAGGTGGCTTATAAAGTGAAATCAGAGGTCGATGATTATCCAGTACAAATCACATCACCATTAAATGGACAAAAAACTGAAATACATTTAAGACAAAAAAGAGTTTTATTTTATAGCAAAGATTATGCTGACAAAGCTAAATATGAAAGAGCTAAATTAATTGCTAAGGCAAACGATTTAATAAATAATCCATCGAATTATAAAAAGAAAACCGTAGGTGATGCCTCAACTTATATCAAAGAAATACATTTCACAAGTGAAGGCGAAATAGCACCTGATCAGAAATTAGAAATAGATTTCGAAAGTATCGAAGAAGAAGCAAAATTAGATGGCTATTATTTAATTGTGACCAGTGAAACAAAATGTAGTAATGATGAAATTATTAAACTATACCGAGGTTTGTGGGAAATCGAAGAGACATTTTCAATTATAAAAGGCGTCTTAAAAGTAAGACCTGTATTTGCTAAATCAATTGAAGCAATAGAAGCACATATATTAATTTGCTTCCATGCGACATTAATTTTGAGATTACTTCAAAAGGTATACTTAAAAGAAGAATATAGTGATGAATTATTATTGGAAGTTGAAAAGGCTAATAAAAGGAAAAGAAAACATAAAATTAGACTTGAGAAAGTTGGTGAGATTCCTATGAAACAATTAGTTAGTTTTATTAGAGAATATCAAGCAACATTAATCGATGGAAAATATTTTGTGAATAAATTCCATCCTTTAATGCCAACAATTGAAAAATTAACCGATTTACATCTTGATAAACATCGATTGAGTGATGCAGATATAAAAAAGTTTTTTAATGTTAATTTACAACACAAGACAAAACAATCCGTTTAATCTACGATTAATTAGAAATATTATGTTGTTAAGTACGGAAAACAGGTTTTATACATAATTTTTTTCATACTTATTAATTTTAATAATGTTAACATTATCTAAATAAAAACAATAGGCGAAAATATTCAAAATGTAAAAAGCGTGGCCATTATTCACAACCCTTTCTAATAGCTCATGATATTTTGGATTTTTCACATTTTCGGCAAAATAATTAACTGACCTTCCTCGATAAATCATTTTGGGGCTTTAAACTTTTGAAGGGTCTCATTAAAAACCTCTAAACTTTTGAAGGGTCAAAACCGTCAATTAATTGGCGATTTTTTATTATATTTGCCCCTCTTTTTTCGTAAGCGTTATTCAATCAATCTTGACATACAATTCAATAGGCAAATTAGAACTATAAGGTAATAAATCTTTTAATTCAGACATCTTAATGGTTTGGAGTTTCTCAAATATGTATGTTAAATATTTGTTAACATCTAATAAATTTTCTTTCGCAGTCTGAACAATCGACATTAAAATACAGCTTCCAACGGCTCCTAGTTTTGAATAAGCAAATAAAGCATTCTTACGCATTATAATAAAGAATTCCTAACCTGAGCCACTATTCAAATACCTATTTTATCATTGAAGTGGCTTTTCTTTTGACTTTTTGCTTGTTTTTATTTGTTGTTGGTTGACTACAATTTTGGTTTTAAATCTTTGATTTAATTCTCTATTTTTTATGTTGCATATTATTATATCTTATTTTATAAGATGTATAGTGTTTAACACTTTACGGAGATTAGATATGGCGATACCTCAAGAAAT
>CAVKZO010000070.1:0-2638 GCA_963661135.1 Lachnospiraceae bacterium
GGAAAACTAAGCAATTTAAGATGAGCGAAAAACAACATATTGAACTTGACATTATTAGGCACGTACATAGGCGGCAATACGTTTTATTACACCGGTGCAATCAAGCAATACACATCCAACACGAGTCTAAGAGAAGCCGACGTAGATTATCCTTCAAATAAAACGGAAAGAGGGACGAAAAGGCTGGTATACACTGTAGATTGCTCAGAGGTTTTCTACACGGACGACCATTACAAAACTTTCACCGCGGTGACAAAGTGGTCAATCAATGCCGCATCGAATGTGTTCTGGATATTTTTTGGAACTGCTATCACAGTAGGCATGGCATATTCGGTTATTTGCATAACTAAAAACAAAGAGAGACGTGAGAACTATAAGAATGACGCTATTGCTGCATCGAAGAATTATCTGAAAGTAATCACATATATAATCGTCACGCCATTCGTTTTGATATACATGTTTGCTGAATGGCTTATTAAGAAATTCAAAAACAGTCCTAGCGAAGTCGATGCTAACTGAGCATTCCGCTTAAAACTTACAAACTATTTTTTCATTGATGAACCAATATTGCTTCAGGGAAACTGAAATTTTGCGGTTGAACCGTTAAAATCGGCAAAATATTGCTGATCTCTTGACATTTGCGGGGGGGGGGGCTAAAATATAGGAAATTCAGATACAAAATGAAAGGAGATAATATTTATGTCTGATGAAGAAATTTTAGTTGCATATTTTGGTGGAAAACCACAATGGAGCGGCAATAAGCTCTATAAAATTGGCGATATGAGAGTCGAATATTCAGGAACAAGACTTTATAAGGTCGGCGGAGCTAGAATCGAGTATTCCGGCAACAAACTCTATAAGATCAACGGCGAAAGAGTCGAATGGTCTGGTAATAGAGTGTATAAAATTGGAAACAAAAGATTCTAAAAACCTATAATGAATAACTGCTACCGAACAGGATCGCTTGATCTCTTGCCTTAGCAGTTTTTTGTATTTTGCGGGAGGACATATGAAAGATTTATTTCTCAAAGACATACTTATTTTGAACGAAGAAGATAAAAAGTACGCTAAGATTGCGCTTAATATGAGATGGGGTGGTAAGAGCCAATTTGATAGATGGAATGAAAGCCCTGCAGATGATAGAGACGTCTCATATTCTTATTATTCGCATTATCAAAAGAACGCAAGGAATTTCACGTATATCGGTCAGCTTGTTTTCGGTTTTGTCCAATTACCAAACAATAACAAGAGGTGGCTCCTTGTGACAGCTGGCAGAATAAAATCTTTGCCGGATCATGACACGTGCGAACATGAAGAATGTTCGCAGTTTGAAGGATTGATTGGCAGGCTCATCGTTGAGATACCGAAAGGCAACACCTACGCTCGCTATGTGTTTAACCTTAACAAGTTTTACGACATTGCCAAGGTTATAGAGATTTTACCTAATGACTACCAGGCACTTTCCTTCAACGGCTTAGACAACGTTCATCTTACATTTCATGACCTTAAGCTTATTCTGAATGGTGAAAAATATGACGACTACAGAAATGCTTTGTCTAGCATCAAGGGGGTCTACTGTCTTACTGACAAGAAAACTGGGAAGCTTTATATTGGATCCGCCTATGGCGACAGCGGCATCGTCCAACGATGGTGCGATTACATTAACACTAAGACTGGCGGCAACGATGGGTTAATCGAGCTATATAACAAGGAAGGTGACAAGTATTTCGAAAGTAATTTTGAATTCACGTTGATTGAGTACTTTGGAATGAATGCAGATTCGGATAAGATCATAAAAAGAGAATCGTATTGGAAAGAAGCTTTCTCAACGAAGGAAAATGGATACAACAGAAATTAAAATACACTGATTTGAAAAATCGATTTATTCAAAGAAAAACAATAATTGGTTCAACCTTAGTAGTGGAAAATTTCTTAGTTTCCACTACTCGAAAGATTATCTCAAAAATGGTAAAATAATAGTGGAAGTCAAGAGGTCGACTTCAATGAATATTGGCTTGATTAACCTCTAGAAGTAGTGGAAACAATCTCCACTCAGTAGTGGAAAATAACTCTCCACTACATTCTCCACGCTTTTTGCAAAATTTTCCACGCACCGCTTAATCCCATTAAGTCCCTTCCAGTCCTCACTTAAGAGACGAAAAGCCCCTAACTAAGGCAAAAATATGGGATACGGGACCAATGCTTAGATGGAATCGCACCTTGGGATGAAGAACTCAAAAAACTCTTTCGGGTATTGCAGTCCCTTGTAGTCTTATAAAGTTCGCTTTTTGCTCATATAATAAAGGAGTTTTTCAGCGTTAAACCACCTTCCACGCAGAAAAATACTCTCACTGACTATGCAAAAATGGGAGCAATAATACAGTCGTTCTATGCAGATAAAGTATATAAAATGCTCTTTTTATTAAGCTACTGATTAGGATGTGAAACTCTCAATAATTTATCATCAAAAACGGCATCCATGTTTTTAGCAAACTATTTATAAGGTTGTGTTGCAAATACGATTACAAAATGATAAAATGTAATCGTGAAAAGAGTGATAATATGTCTAAAGAGGAAATAATTAAAATAGCCAACGATAACAATGGATACCTTTATTCTAAAATCATGAAAGAACATA
>CAVKZO010000071.1:0-2506 GCA_963661135.1 Lachnospiraceae bacterium
GCATGATTTAGGCGGTGCATGTGGAGACTATTGTGTTGCTACAACGAAAAACGGGCAAAATTAATCAAAATGCTTGATTTTGATTTTCGTTGAGAACTTTTTCTTTATTTGGCTTTTTATTAAATTCTATTGAGAATTTTTCTTTATTGTGGTAAAATTCTCAATATAAATTAGAATTAAGGAGTATACCGTGATTAAACGTGAAAAATATATCGCCCCAATCAGAGGCTTCTATAATAGCGACCTCATTAAAATTATTACCGGCGTCAGAAGATGTGGCAAGTCCGAAATATTAAAACAAATTAAATCTGAAATCGCAGAGAAATCAGATAACATTATCTATTTGAATTTTGAGGATCGCATCGTCACAGAGCAAATTCAGGAGTGGAAAGATATTGTTGCATACGTTGAGGATAAGAGAAAAGATGGCTATTGCTATGTATTTCTTGATGAAGTGCAGGAAATAGACGGTTGGCAGCATGCCTGCAAAACGTTAAGGCTTCGTGACTGCTCAGTATTCATTACCGGATCAAATTCAAAACTGCTTTCAAAAGAATTTACAAAAGAACTGTCCGGAAGATATGTTGCGTTTAGAATACGTCCATTTATTTATAAAGAAATTCTTGAATATGCAAAAGAACTTGGGAGAGAAATATCCATATCGGATTATCTTATATGGGGTGGATTCCCTAAAAGACTCGAATTTCAAGGAGAAGAGGAACTTAGAATATATCTCAATGACCTTGATAAAACCATCGTTGAAAATGACATCATAAACAGATATAAAATTCAAAAATCGAGCGAATTCCGTAAAGTTGCTAGTTTTGCCTTAATATCAAATTCAAAGATATACTCAGCTAATGCTATAGCCGACTATATGAAAGAAAAAAACAATCAATGCAGCAGTAATACTGTTCAAAAGTGGATATACTACCTCAATGAAGCATATATAATCGATCAAGCTGACCGATATTCCAAGAAAGCAAAAAAGTTGTTAGAAAATAGCCACAAACTGTATAATTGCGATGTGGCATTAAATTCAATAAGATGTGTTGATAACAGATACGACTTGACACACCACCTTGAAAATATTGTATATAATGAGCTTATATACATGGGATATAAACTAAGCGTTTATGACAATAACGGCAGGGAAATCGATTTTCTTGCTGAAAAAGGAAATTATAGATACTTTATTCAAGTAGCATATAGTGTTGCTGAGGATAAAGCATATCAACGTGAAATGTCTGCTTTTAATGGTCTTAATCAGGTAGATACTAAAATATTAATAACTAATGATGATATTAACTACTCTACAAGTAATGTAAAGCACATAAAATTAAAAGACTTTCTTCTAATGGAAAGCTTAGAAAAATAACCAAGCAAATGTACTGTGCTCCTGATGTTGGACCTAAAAAGAACTATAGCACAACATAGGGTGTAGAAAAAAACGAAATACCATTAGATTACTTCAATAAGTTCGCCTTCGACTCTATCTGCGAAAAGGTGATTGCTGAAGATGTACAGAAGATTCTCAACTTAAAACACGCTTGAAAATTTATACTTTCACAAGGCGTTGTTGAATATCCATCCAACTACGCTATACTTTGCGAAATAAATGCAATTGTTGAAGAAGGCTTGAGTTACTCTGCTGGAACATTAAGAAGTGTGCCTGTAACAATTGGAGGATCAACTTACGTTCCACCCCTTCCCTTCGAAGCTCAAACAAAGGAAGAACTATACGAAATTCTTAATTCAAATAAACCTGCATTAGATATAGCAATAAATATTTTATTATACATCAAAAAGATACAACTATGCTTAAATGGTAATAAAAGAACGGCTGTAATATTCGCCAATCATGTATTGATCAAAAATGCCGCAGGATTGATCGTCATTCCCCCAGAACTCATAAACGAATATAAAAAAATTTTAATTGTTTATTACGAAGATGAAGACAAAAAAAGGAAGATTGTTAGATTCTTAAAAGAAAACGCTATCGTAAATTGATGTAGAAATAATCTTTTTTATTTACCTTTCAAAAGGACTATTTATTTTTGAAATTCATAACATAAATTTGTTAGTTTAAAAAAGAGTTACGATAAAAGCAAAATAAAACTACAAATCAAATAAAAGAAAATTTAGTTGTTTGGTTTAGCAAAATATTCATTCATTACTAAAGAGAAAGGCAAATTATAATTGATTTAAATAATCATAGTTAAAGAATATAAAAATAAAATAAGGAACAAATAAGGAACGAAAACATTATCATTCGTTCCTTAATTTTATATATAGATGATATTAATCTTTATAAATCACTTAAAGGATAAAATTAAAAAGATGAATTAATTAAATTTGCCCCATTTTTATCTAAAAGTTCTTTAGGTTATCCAGGTGATGAATATTAGAAAGGTAACTTTAGTCATTCCGATATCGGTAGGTTCTGTTTATTTATATCTAAAAAATCTATAGATTAAATTTTAAATAATTTTATTACTATATAACT
>CAVKZO010000072.1:0-2417 GCA_963661135.1 Lachnospiraceae bacterium
AAAAAAAAAAGCTATTAATGATGCTGAAGCATTGAGAAAAAAAGAAGAAGAAGAACGCCTTGCTCGTAATTATAAGGATTTAGTCAACTTTACAAATAAACTAGAGAAAGAAATGAAACGACTTAACACATTGTTATTAGATGAAGATATCTCTGTAAAAGAGCATAGGAAAGCTGAAGAATCTTTAATCTGGATAAAAAGAAACATTAGTACGTGCAAGGATTTAGTGGAAAATTGGTATAAAGGCAAACTAAAAGATACTTTAAGATATGAGGAACATTGGCTTTATATTAAAAAAGATTCTATTAAATTCTTAGGTGATAATTTCTAATTTTATTGCTAATTTTGGTGGACTAGTAGGCAAGCAGTAAAAAAAGAAGGAGACTCAAGTACCTAAAGGTATTGGTTTTATGATTTGAATTGCTATATAACCTGAGTTTGGGAAACAGCCCTATTTTCTAGTGTTAAAACTCGTGATTTAGGATATTGTCGATATCTCTTTTTCTTAGATATGCATTTCCTAATTTAGCTAATCCTAATTTAGCTTTTATTTGCTTATATGTTTCACTTGCGGTGGCGTTATTTACATAAGTTCCATCGCCAATTTCACTTACATTATAATCACGCATAAATTCAAACAATTGTTCGATAGGAATTATATCTTCAAAAACCTTTAGTTCGAGCAATCGCATAATCGTTAAAGCAAAATAAACAATCGTAAAATGACCATAGATTGTATTTGTTGATGATACATAAGCGGGTCTAGCTTCTAAATATGTTTTCATCACTCTAAATGAGTGTTCAATTCTCCATAAGCGATGGTATGTTTGATAAATTGTCTTTGGATCAACATTAATTTCAGAAGTGACAATCATGTTATAGCCAGCAAGATCTATATCTTCGTTAACCTTATCTTCGTTAATAGTGAGTTCTGTTTTAATCTTTTTTCCGTCTTTATCGACTAATTTCTTTAAAATATATTTGCTTGAATCACCGTATTCTTCATCTAAAGCTTCTCCGAAAGATAATTTTGTTTTAAGTTTTTCAACTTCTTTTTTAATTTCTCTAATCTGTTTTTTGGCTAATTTAGGGTTATAGAAAACGATGCGTTTTTCTCTAACGGAAAATGTCTCTTCTTTTCCTTCATCATTTTTAAATTTATATGTGTAATTATCATAATCAACAATCTCTCCGTTTTTCATCCCTTTAGCGACCTTGTAAGAATAAAGAAGGTTATCATTTCCATCTTTTACTTCGATAAATTTATTGATATCTCCATATTCTAATTTAACCCATTCTTTCTCTTCTTTTGATAAGCTTTTAACTGATTTAGAGAATATGTATCCATCATTTGCTTCTACAGAAGCGGCATATATATTTTTTGCACAGTTTAGTCCTTTATCAGCTACTTGAATAATGCGTCCATTAATCTCGTTTCTTTGTTTTAATAATTCAATTGCTTTTCTTAATTTTGGTTTTTCCGATTCATTGCCTGGAAACATTTCCATATCAAGAGGAATCATATCTCCATCAAGAAGCAAACTTTGACTAATAATTGGATCGCTTCTTCCTTCTTTCGAGGGACCTTTTCTACGTATTTCATCTTCTGCATCAATTTCAAAATAATAATTAGTGCAGTCAAAAAATGTTGTGTTGAAATTTCTTTTATATTTTTTAGCAATATTATGGTTTAAAACCTCGATAAATTTGCTGTAATCAGAACCTAAAAAATTGATTCCGTCGAGTATTTGATCATAGCTATATGATGGAACACCATATAAAGAAGGAATCACTTTTTCAAATGCTTTTAATTTACTTCCTGGAGAGATTATCTGTGCATATATCATTGTTCTTAAAAATTCAGCATACTTGTAATGGGCATGATAACTTGAAGCAACTAAATCAATATGCTTATCGAAACTAAGCTTATCGCATATTCCTTTAGCAAGAAAATAACCAACATTCTTTTCCAGCGATACTTCATCGATTTGCTTTACTTTAGCATCGTTGTTTTTGTTATTTAATTCATCAGCTCTTTCTTTTGCATATTTAAAAGGATCTTCAATACCATTTTTCTTTAATTCTTCTACATATCCAATTTTCACAAAACTTTTATTTCTACTTCCTTTTCCTGGAATATATCCAGATTGATAAATTTGTAGATAAATGCCTTTACTGCTTGGCGTAGTTTTTTTAACGAAATATCGCATAAAATTTAGACCATTTCTAGATGCTTAACACCTTAACACTAGATATTATAATTCAATAAAAAAAGATTTGCAATATTTTTATTTGCAAAGCAAATAACCCAAAGCAAACCTTTATTCTATCCCAAATTTTCTAGTGTTAAATCCCAAACACGGGTCCATTCTAATCATCATATTTACACTAGCAAGAAAATATCTTTTTTTATTTTT
>CAVKZO010000073.1:0-2391 GCA_963661135.1 Lachnospiraceae bacterium
AAGTAAGGCTGATCCTTTGTTTTCGGTCAAAGAATTTGGATTCATGAATTTGTTACTATCATTAGATAAAATTTTGGATTATGGGGACACATTCAATATTCCGCAGGCTGATGAAAGAAAAAGATTAGTCGAAAGAAAAGAAATTTATTTGTTTGATCAAGCTTCATACAGAGAAGCAGTAATAAATGCGTTTGTTCATAATGATTGGACTCATAATAATGCTCCAATGTTTACATTCTATTCAGATCGAATTGAAATATTATCTCACGGAGGCTTATCACCAAAATTAACGATAGACGATTTTTATAAAGGGACAAGTGAACCTGTTAATAAAAAATTATCTGATATATTTTTACAATTACATATTAGTGAAAAAACAGGTAGAGGCGTTCCTACTATCATCTCTAATTATGGAAAAGGCGCATTCAATTTCACTGAAAATAGCATTCAAGTTACTATTCCTTTCAATCGTATTAACGTTGTTGATTATACTCCACAACTTAAAGCGGATAATAAAAGTGGAGTAGAAGTGGAGATTAAATTCAACAAAACGCAGTTGAAAATTATTGAAATTTTAAAAGATAATCCGAATACAACAAGTGTAATTCTTATGAAAAAATTAAATCTTGGACATTCCGCAATAGCTAAAAATTTAGTCAAATTACAAGAATTGGGTGCGATTTCAAGAATAGGAGCAAAAAAAGGTGGCTATTGGAAAGTAAATGATTAAATTGCTGGCGATTTGTAGATGCGTTTTATTCTAAACATATTAGTTTGTATTTGTTTTTGCAAAGTCATATCATATGCATCAAAGAATCTGAAACCATTTTAAATTGGATAAGCCAAATTTCCGGTAATAGAAATTTTGCTATTTTTTGTGCGTTTCATGTGCAAAACGATATCGCAATGCATGTCGATATCATGGAAAAACAGAATCAACTAAAGCAAATTTCCATTTCTTTGTGTGTTGATTGAATGTTTAAGAAAAGTAAAAACATAACTAACAGGTCGATGGCTCAGTAGCGATGTCTTACTAATGTCTTACTAAAAATGAGAGTATAAAAAACTGATTTTCCACTACTCGAAAGGCCTTATCAAAAATGGTAAAATAGTGGTGGAAGTTAAGAGGTCGACTTCAATAAAAATTGGCTTGATTAATCTCTATGAGTAGTGGAAACAATCTCCACTAAGTAGTGGAAAATAACCTTCCACTACATTCTCCACGCTTTTTGAAAAAAACTCCACTCACCGCTTAATCCCATTAAGTCCCTTCCAGTCCTCACTTACAAGGCAAAAAGCCCGTAACAAAGGCAAAAATGGGGGATACGGGTCTATTGCTTAGATGGAATCGCACCTTGGGATGAAGAACTCAAAATAAACTTATGAAGAAACTATTTAAAAAGCTTTTAACTATTGTATTTTTTGGAATAACCTTAAGTTCTTGTAATGAACCTATTACACTTGAAAGAGCAGATAACACCAATTTAGATTTTTGGATTACTCAATCTATTGATTCTTATGATGAATTCAAAAATTACACATTTCTTTCTGGCGTGTTTAAAGGAAATATGTATTAGATAGTTGTTATAAAATGAGTTTTAATGATTCATCTAATTTATGCATTACCTACTAAGCATGTTATTTATACGGTTACTTCATATCCAGATTATAGTAATTCTAATAATGTAGTAACCCAAATAGAAATTACTGATCCATCAATTAATTTTTATAACTTATCTTTAAATTCATCAAAGAATGAAATAATTAGTGTAATAGAACAAGAAGGATTTAAAAGAAAAGATAGTATTAATGATTCATTGAGTTATTATAAAAATAATACTATATTTTCTTTTTATGATTCAGTTATTTATATAAGTTCTTATGTATCTAATAAAAATGGAATTATATTTTAAGTTAGGTATTATTAATTAATAAGTATAACATCAAGACTTCTTACTAAATTTCTTGTTTCTTATTTTGTGTTTAGTTATATTATTAACGATCGGTACCTATGAATCTTTAGAAGCCATAGGTCATATAGTAGTCTTAATGAAGACTATAACTTCATTATGTGTAGAATAAACTGTTAAAAATTAGAAAGAAGGTTATCCTAGGTAACTTTCTTTTTATTTACAATTGTAATGACCCACTATTCACCCACTAAATGACCCAGTAAAAATAAAAGATGTTGTTTTAAGTATTTATGTAAACAAATATTTAAATAATGTATGAACACTATCTAATAACATTATTAGTGACAATCTTAGTGACAATCTTAGTGACAATCTTAGTGACATTTTCGTTTTGTGTGCAGGACATTTAATTTAAAATATAAAATATATTTAATGCTAATTAGTAGAAAATAGTCGATATTTACCAAATATTTTTAAA
>CAVKZO010000074.1:0-2226 GCA_963661135.1 Lachnospiraceae bacterium
AAAACTAAGCAATTTAAGATGAGCGAAAAACAACATATTGAACTTGACATTATCATTGAATTAATGAATATTTAAAATATTTTATTAAGAATTATATGATAATTTATAAGTTTAATAAGTATTTTTTTAATAATTTTAATTTCATACAGTATAATTATTATTGAAATATTAGTCGCAGGTATCTTTTATGATCGTTAGAAAATTAGAAGAAAAAGATATAAATAAATGTTTAGATATTTATAATTTTTATATTGAAAATACTTGTTATAGTCTTGAAGAAGAAAAATTAACATATGTTCTGTTTAAAGAAAGATGTGAAGATATTTTTAAAAAGTATCCGTTTGTTGTAATAGAAAATGAAAATAAAGAAATTGTTGGATATGCATATTTAAATACATTTAATTCTAGAAGTGCATATAAAAGAACTGTTGATTTATCAATATATGTTGATAAAGATCATCTTCACGAACATATTGGAAATAAATTGTTAAAAGAGATAGAAAAATTAGCGTTAGAATATGGTATTAATAATATAATTTCTATCGTTACAAGTGAGAATAAGAATTCATTTGCTTTTCATTTAAAAAACGGTTTTATATTAGAAGGGACTATACATGATGTCGCTATTAAATTTAATAAATTAATAAGTGTAAATTATTTTAGAAAATCATTAATAAAATAATAATTTCGTATGCGAAAACAATATAAAATCAAAAATGAAAACATAGATAAAAGAATTAGGTTTATTGGTAAAATTGTTAGAAATATCAATCCATATTTTACTATAGAAAAATATAAAAAATGTAATAAGATAATGGACAGATTTATTAAAGGTCATTGGTTGGATAATAAAACTATAATAGAAACTATTTATATTGATAGAGATGATGGATCTAAATTTAGAGTGTTAATTTGTAGATCTAAAAAGGTAATAGTTGATAAACCTGTTACTGGAGTTTTATGGATTCATGGGGGAGGCTATGCAATTGGTTTACCTGAACAAGATTATATGTTCGCTTCATTATTTGTTAAAGATGGGTCCAGTGTTGTTGTATTACCAGATTATACTAAATCAATAGATAAACCATATCCTCAAGCATTAAATGATTGCTATTTAACTTTAAAGTATATGTATGAAAATGCTTTAACTTTAAATATTAATAAAAAACAAATATTTGTTGGTGGAGAGAGTGCTGGAGGCGGGTTAGCTGCTGCTTTATGCTTATATGCTAGAGATAAAAAACAGTATGAAATAGTATATCAAACGCCTCTTTACCCTATGTTAGATGATAGGTGTATTGAAAGTTCTTCAATAAATAATGATGCTCCTGTTTGGAATAGTAAATCTAATGAAATTGCTTGGAATTTATATTTAAAAGGAATTGATAGAAATTGTATCTCTAGTTATGCTGCTCCTTCTAGAGCTACTGATTTATCTAACTTACCTGAAGCGTGCACATATATTGGTACTATTGAACCGTTTTATGATGAAGCAATAAAATATTTTAATAGATTAAAAGAAGCTGGAGTTAAAGTTAATATTAAAGAATTTAAAGGATGTTATCATGCTTTTGATTTGTTTGGTAGTAAAACAAGTTTAAGTAAAGAAGCTAGAAATTTTTTTATTAAAATGTTTTAAAGACGCTCAAGAAAGGTATAAATAATTTAATGTTTATATAAGAAACAATCCTTATCATGAGAATTGATTATTCCTATAGCTTGTAAATAAGAATATATAGTTATAGATCCTACAAATTTCATTCCTTTTTTGATTAAATCTTTTGATATGGCATCAGATAATTCGTTTGTTGTTTTGTTAGTTTCATATATTATTTTTTCATTAGTAAAAGAAATTAGATATTTATAAAAACTAGTGTATTTCCTACATATTTCTTTATAAATTATAGAATTAGATACACTAGCTTTTATCTTTAATTTGTTTCTTATTAAATTTTTGTTATTCATTAATTCGTCTATCTTACTATCATCATAATTAATTATTTTATTAATATCAAAATTATCATAAGCAATTTTAAAATATTCTCTTTTATTTAAGATACATTCCCATGATAAACCAGCTTGAAATGTTTCTAGTATAAACATTTCATAAAGATATTGTTCATCTTTAGAAAGTTTACCCCATTCTTCATCGTGATATTTAATATATTTTTCGTTTTTTAAGTTGCACCACTTACATCTTTTTATATCCATATTAATATTATATAT
>CAVKZO010000075.1:0-2052 GCA_963661135.1 Lachnospiraceae bacterium
ATCTCGTTTTCGGCAGTTGATTTTTGTCTAATGTAAAGAAAAGTTCGATGATGTCGAACTTTTTTGAATATTAAATTAGAATAAAATCATTCACGTTTTCTATTTTTGGATGTCGCTATTATGTTTCTTATTCTCTTTTTTTCTATATATTTATATTGAATGTCGAATGACATTTTACTTATAAGTGTTTTTATGACTTCATCCATATACGATGTTTGATAAGTCAAATCATCTAATGAAACAAAATCATAGTTACGTAATGCTGTAAATATTTCCTCCGTTGTAAATTGATTTAAATATTTTTTCTTAAGGATACATACGATAGTTAGGGCCATATAAACAGTAAAAAGATGTGCAGATATATGTTCTTTTTTTCTTACATATATAGGTCTAGCATGCATATCTGTTTTCATAATTCTAAAACAATTTTCAATTTCGACTCTTTTGCCACCTATTTTAATAATATCTATGTCATCTAGTGGCTCACATCTTAATCCACTTTTTATTAATTCTTTTCGATATTCTTTGTCTCTAAAATCATTTGATGGAATATCTGTAACGAATGCATAATAACCACATAACGATATTTCATAATTAATTTTCTCTTCAGAAAGTACTAATTCGGATTTTCCCTTAACAATTTCACCATTTTTATCGACAACGATTTTCTTAATATATTCTTTGCCATCACTACATTTTGCCAATGATAACTTTGATGGGTTTTTAATTATTTCAAGAGCGTGTTTTTTTCTTTGCATAATAGTTTTCATCATGAAATCGTATGATTTAGGATCATATTTAACAACTAGTCTTTCCTCGAGTCCGTTAGAACGTATAATAGCTCTACTTTTATATGCTTTATATCGACCTTTGCTATCTTTTTCTCCATACGGAGTCATATCTTTTCCGTTTATAGCCCATTCTCTGATTTTTTCATCGATTTTTGTCGCTTTTAAAGATTGTGAAAATACGTAATTGCGTCCTGATGAATGAATCGCTTCTTTATTTTGTGATGAATTTAGTCCCGCATCAGCGCATATTATTTTACTTTTTGAAACACTTTCATCAGCGCATTTTAATAGAGGTATTAATGTTTGATACTCGCCTTCATTACCTCTGAAAGTTGCTGAAGCAATTGGATATCCATCTTCATGAAATAATAATCCGTATTCAACTATCGGGTCTGGGCGATGGTTTTTTTCTACTCCGTAAGCACGAATTCCTTCTTCTCCATCCTGATTTTGAATTTCGAAATAAAAATTAGTACAGTCGTAATAAATAGAACCATAACCAATTTTCGAATTCTCAAAAATTTCTTCGCACGACTTATTTAATTTTCGTGTCAGTTTATTTTGAATTTCATTGATTTCATCTAATGAATCATAAATGTTATCAATAGTGAGATTGAAATCCTCAATGTAAGAATTTACGTTGTCATAGTCATGAAGTTTACTGCCGGGATTTATTATTCGATCAAAAACCATTAATCTAGCAGCATCATTGATGGAGTATTTAAGTTTCTTCTTATTATCAAATTTCCATTTATTAAAAAAGCTTTCAAGAGTTAAATCACCCCAAATTTTATTTAAAAATAACAAACTCGCATTCCTTTTATCGTTGGTTACAGCATCGATTGGGGTTGTATAATCAATTTTTAGATCATATGAATTCTTTTTTAATTCTTCTATTTTTTTGCTGTTTATAAGCAATCTTTCGTTTATAAATGATTCGGGATTGTCATGTTCTTTTAATAAGTCAGAATATAGACCCAATTGTTCAATATATACATCTTTCTTCTTACCATTTATGGTGCTCGCATGGCAAATATATATTAATTTGTCATTTAATTTTTTTACTGGAATTCTTTTAACGTACATAACTGTGAAACCTCTCTACTCATATTATAGCATAAACGTTGCAAAACGTGAAGGATTTTTATTCAAAGGATTTGACATGATAAAAAAATGCCATTTTCAGGCACTTACAAAGTAAACAATTATTAAAAAAATGATTTATCGAGGAAGGTTAGTTAATTATTTTGCCGAAAATGGG
>CAVKZO010000076.1:0-2044 GCA_963661135.1 Lachnospiraceae bacterium
TTTCTCAGGTAGTATCCGAAGAGTCGTACCGTTATCTTTTATATTATACCAAAAATCTCGCTTTTTTCAATTTATTTTTCTATATATTCATGAAGTTTTTTAGAATTATTTTTTAATTGGGTACCTAAAATTTGATTATAAACACTCAAAGGTATTTTATTACGTAATTCTTCACTAATATTTAAAAAAGATTTTATGAATTTATTACATTCTCTTTTGGAAACTTTCATTTTCTTTAATAAAAATGATATTAAAATTACAAAAGATTCAATATTTTGAAAATTTAAATTTTTAGCATTTATCTCTTGTTCAATGCATTTAGTAACTAAATTATTTGGTTTTCCTACTTGAAATCTAACGTCATATATAGGGAAATTATGTGCTATTGCATTTCTTAAATCAATTAACATATAAATAATTCCTTTAATTAATTCTCCATTTTTATCAAAATTTGAAGGCAAATCTAGCATTTTAGAAACATTAATTTTTACATTTGAGTTTGCACAATCAAAAAATGTAGCAAATTCACCAAATGATAAAGATTCAAATACTGCCCAGATTGGTATTGCTCCATTTTTTTCAAAAAAATGATTAACAATTGATTTGTTATTTGTGTAATCACGCAATAACGCTAAATTAATATTATTTCTAAGTTTAATTCTCATTTTAACTTTATCTTTCTGAGCTTTTGAACCAGGACTTGAATTTTTAAAATCTGTTAAAGATCTTGCAAATATATCGTCTAAATATTCACTCTTGCTATATTCTAAAACACTTTCTAAGACATAACTCTTTAATGCATTTTCAATGAACATTACTTTTGGATAAAATAAAGTTTTTAAATCATTGTCAAACTTATTTAATGCAAGAATTTCATTAAATGAAGTGAAGTTAATTTTATTATTAGAATCACGAATAAATCTATATCCTTTATATCCATGATAATATCCAATATTTCTTAAAGCTTGTGATTGATTGCTTTTAATTTCTATATTATGTGTATCTCTTAAATATTTCATTAATTGATTATGTGAAAGCATATTTAATCCTCCAATTTTTATTAATAACATAGTTATTAATAATATTATATCAAAATATATAGTTACTTTCTCAAAAAGATGTCTTAATTATCACCTAAAAATAGGGATAACTATTTATATATTTAAACTTAAAATGTTATTTAAATTTTGATTTGTTATAATTCAAAATGATTTATCCCTTCTGGAGAAGAAGGGCCATGACCAGGAGAAGAGATTCTCCTGGTTTCGTTTTTAAATAATTATTATTTATTAAACATGGTTATAATAATGATTTAGATCAAATAAAAATCCACGTCTTCAAGGCGTGGTTTTTCTCCCACGTCTATAAGACGTATTACTGGCTACCCCGATTTCGGGGTTTTAATTATGCCCAATTGCCTTTGTCACTCTTACTTACCCGTAAACGGGTCTTTTATATTCTTTCAAGCTTCTCTTGTCAGATAGTTGATCTTCGAGTTCTTGATTTTTGATGTAGTTGATGATTGTTTTCTTGTTGAGTCCAACAGTGGAGACATAATAGCCTTCCGACCAAAAATGTCTGCTTCCATAGTTGTATTTTAAATTCGCATGCTCTTCGAATATCATCAAACTGCTCTTTCCCTTCAAATAGCCCATGAAAGATGAAACCGATATTTTCGGTGGTATCTTCACGAGCATGTGAATGTGATCAGGCATCGCATGAGCTTCTACTATTTCAACACCTTTGTATTCGCAAAGACGTCGAATGTATTTTCCAATGTCAGTTCTTAATTTTGCATAAATTGCTTTTCTCCTATACTTAGGTGTGAATACGATGTGGTACTGACAATTCCACCTCGTATGTGCTAAACTACTAGTGTCATCATTTTTAATGTTTGACATAAAATTCCTCCTTTTATGAGTTATAAGGCAATTGAACACTACCATTATACCATTAAAGGAGTTTTTTATTTACTCATCGCTACGGCTCCTAAGTTCTCGCCCGCAAAGCAGGCGGTTTTATGTTGTCCCTACGGTCCACATAA
>CAVKZO010000077.1:0-2037 GCA_963661135.1 Lachnospiraceae bacterium
GATGTAGATTCATCAAAATTATTTAAAAAGTCGCTATAGATGCGATATTTTCTTTCAAAAAAATCATCTGTATTTTTATTCTTTTTCGCCATATTTTTATTAAAAATATTATATCAAATTTTTCAGTTAATTTAAAGATATTTATATAAGAAAAAATGTCGATTGAATCGACATTTTCAAGCCTTGAAAGATAATAAAAAACGCTTTAAAAAAAGCGTTTTTTGAGGGAATAAAATTAATGATTAAAATACTAAAAGTTCTTGCTTAGTTGCTTCGCTAGTAACTTTTGTTTTATTTTCGTTTTCTTTTGCTTCTTCTTTTTCGTTATTTTTAACGATTGTAGCGATGCTTAAAGGAATAGCTACAACGATTGCTGCACCTACAAATAAAGAGAAACAGAATCCAATTTTTTTAAAATAATAGTGACCTGCTTTATGTTTTGTTTTAACTAATTTATCTTTCATAATTTCTACCTTCTACTTTTTCTAATACTCTTAATTTTGCGCTTTTACTTCTTGGATTTATTTCGATCTCAGAAGCAAGAGGAACGATAACTTTTTTATTTACTTCTCTATATAAAGGCTTTTCAATCTTATCTGGTGTTATAAAGTCATTATTTCTATCACCTTCAATGACTGAATATTCTTTAAATAGATTTTTAACGATTCTATCTTCAAGTGAATGGAAAGTAATCACACATATCCTTCCATTATCATTTAATAATTCAATAGCTTTTCTTAATCCGACCTTAAGTACTCCTAATTCATCGTTAACTTCAATTCTTAACGCTTGGAATACTTGTTTGGCAGGATGACCTTTTTTCATTAATTCAACTTTTGGTTTAGCTTTTTTAATAATTTCAACTAATTCAAATGTTGTATTAATTGGTTTAACCTCTCTTTCTTTAACAATTTCTTTGGCTATTTGATAACTGTATTTTTCTTCACCATATTCTTTAAATATTCTTGTTAAGTCTTTTAATGAATATTTATTTACAATCTCTTTTGCTGTTAAAGTATTCTCTAAATTCATTCTCATATCGAGTTCAGAATCAAATCTATAAGAGAATCCTCTATAACCTTCATCAAATTGAGGAGAAGAGACACCTAAATCAAATAATGCTCCATCTATTTTATTAATATTTAAACTTTCAAGAGCTTTATCTATATTTGAGAAATTGGATTTTATTATTTTAAAATTATCACCAATTTTACTGAGTTTAGCTTTAGAATATTCGATTGCTTCATCATCTTGATCGATTCCAATAAGAATACCATCTTTCGATAATCTTTTTAAAATCTCACTACTATGACCAGCTCTACCTAAAGTTAAATCAATATAGATTCCATCTTTTTTAATGTTTAAATTTTCAATTATCTCATTAAGCATTACTGGGAAATGTTCGTTACTTTTCATAACTACTTAATGCTTCTGCATCATTTTCAAATCCTTTTTCATGTTCAGTTTTATATTCTTCCCACTTATTCTTATCCCAGATTTCAAAATGATCGAGCACTCCATTAATAACGACATTTTTACCGATTGAGTATTCATCCAATATCTTTGATGAAAGAAGAATTCTTCCAGATTTATCGATTTGAAACTCAACGATGCTTGAAGCAATTAAACGATTGTAAGATCTTGCTTTTGAATTTTCAAACTCAAGTGTTTGGAGTTTGTTCATGAATTTAACGAACTCATTTTCGTCGTAGATAGAAATACAGCCATCAAATCCTTTCAATAAATAGAGATTAACAGTGAGTTTTTCTCTAAACTTTGAAGGGATCACAAGGCGTCCTTTATCATCGAGTGTGTTTTCGTAATTTCCAAAGAACATTTTTAATCTCCCACTTTCTCCCACTTGCAATAATATTATAACCATTTTTATTTATTTCATACAAGCAAATTTTATTAAAATAATTAATATTTTCTAAATATCAACTAATTAATTACTAATTACAATCTAATTATCTATTATCTTTTAACTTTTTATTAAAAATAGAGTATTTTTAAATTAACTAAAAATAGATATTAAAG
>CAVKZO010000078.1:0-2004 GCA_963661135.1 Lachnospiraceae bacterium
ATATAACAAATATTAAAATTTTTATTTAAAATTTATAATATTCATTTCACTATAAAGCATCATTAATCTTTTAAACATCCTATCGGTATTACAAATACTCCATCATCTCTACGATATCCATACTTAGTTCCAGTTAAAACAATTTTTAATGTTGGCTTATCAATTAAATTATCAGATTTTTTATTATGTTCATCTATCAATCTTTCTATTTTATTTAAATGTTTAGCTCCACTATCCACTTCAAAAGCTCCTAATTTAATTTCGATTAAAGCATATCTAGAATCATTTAAATACAATACACAATCACACTCTAACCCAAGATTATCATGATAATAAAATACTTCTCCTCCTAAAGCTTGAGAATATATTTTTATATCTCTAATACATAAATTTTCAAATATAAACCCAAACGTTTTTAAATCTTTAGAATATTTTTCAACAGAACCTCCTAAAGCTGCTACTGCAATTGAAGGATCTACAAACATTCTTTTTCTCCCACATCTCATGGCACTTTTACTTCTAATTTCAGGACACCAACCGTACAAATCTTCAACAATATATAAATTTTCTAATACTTCTATATATTCATTTAAAGTAGGTTCGCTTATGCTATTAGTAGCATTAATATCTTGTAATAAAGATGTAGTCTTTGCTAAAGTCGATATATTTCTAGCGTAGCTTTTTAATATAGCTTTCATCGTAGTTGAATTTCTTTTAACATTATCTACACAAAACATATCTTTTTTATATATTTGTACAAAATAATCATTTGGAATAAGTAAACTTGCTTCTTTATCTTTCATCAACACACTTTCTGGCCAACCACCTCTACAAGCAGCGTAGATTATATCCCCTAATGATATATCAGACGAGCATCCATTCTTCAAATCTTCTTCACCATTAAATAACTTAAGTAAAGAAACTGTACCATTAGATTCTTTAGATTCATATAAGCTCATAGGATACATTTTTAAAGTAGATATTCTACCAGTGCCTGTATGTTTCGTACTAACTTTTTTTGAGGTTGAACCTGTCAATATAAAATGTCCTTGCCCGTGATGTTCATCACAATACGTTCTAACTGCATCCCAAATTTCAGGAGCATCTTGCCATTCATCAATTAATCGAGGTTGATTTCCATCTAGTAAAGCCATAGGATTTATTTTAGCTGTATAAACTAATTCTTCTTTATTTGGCTCTTTTTGAAACATAATAAAACTTTTAGCTTTTTGTAAAGCAGTCGAAGTTTTTCCACACCATTTTGGTCCTACAACATTAACTGAACCAAATGCTCTCAACTTCAAATCTAATAAATTATCAGCAATTCTTTTATAATATTTTTCTCTCATTTTTTCTCCTACTGAAATTATATGATTAAAAGGGGATTTTTTCAACTTTATTTTTGTTTTTTTTGCTATTTTATTTTTAGTTTTTTTGCTATTTTATTTTTAGTTTTTTTGTTAGATTGTCAAAAATCTTAATATAAAATTAATATTGTAAATCATTTTTAATCTTTTTTTAATTAATAATAAAAAACATGTTTCCATTAAAATCTTCGTAAAATGTAAATAATTGCACAAAACGATTTCGTAAAATGTAAAAAATAACACAAAACGAAGATTTAATATTATTTTTATTAACAATTATTAATTTTATTCATCATTCTTTTTATATAACAAACTAACTTATTATTACTATTAGATCTTAATCTAATATAGTTAAAATAAGAAAAAAGAGACTCATATTTAAGTTCATATTTATTAATATAATGTACGAGTCTCTTTTTCTTATTATTAGCTAAAGATACAATTATTTTATTAGTATCACTTATTCTATATTTAAATCCTAAATATATTACACCTTGTTTAATCGGATATATCTTTGTTTTATTTTCATTAAATACTAGATCTAGCTTATTTAATTCTTCCTTTAATTTTTTTAACAATTCTTTTAATTTATCTAAATCATTTGATAGAATAACTCCATCATCCATATATCTAGTAT